>JALVTX010000202.1 GCA_027035825.1 Mariprofundaceae bacterium | reverse complement strand
CGGCGCCGGCCAGGCCAACCAGTTCCAGCACCTCGCTGGCGCGCTGGCGCGCCGCGGCGCGCGGCATGCCCTCGCGTAGCAGGGCGAAGGCCACGTTCTCCCACACCGGCAGGGAATCGAACAACGCCCCGCCCTGGAAGACCATGCCGATGCGCTTCATTCGCGCCAGTTGCTCGTGTTCGGGCAGCGACGCCCAGTCTTCGCCATCCACCAGCACCTGCCCGCAATCGGGCTTCAAGAGCCCCAGGATGCACTTCATCAGCACGCTCTTGCCCGAGCCTGAAAGGCCAATGATGACCAGCGACTCCCCGGGCATGACGTCGAGGTTGATGTCGGACAGCACGGTCTTGTCGCCGAAGCGCTTGCAGACGTCGCGGACGCGGATCTTGGGCTCGCTCACTGGAACATCCATGCCGTCAGGATGTAGTCGGACACCAGGATGCTCATGGCGCTGACGACCACCGCGCGGGTGGTGGCCCGGCCCACGCCCTGTGCTCCGCCGGTGCAGTGGAATCCTTCGGTGCAGCCGACCACGCCGATGATGCCGCCGAACACGGCCGACTTGACGAGGCCGGTGAACAGGTCATGCAGCTCGAGATACATGGTGGTGTTTTCCATGTAAACGGTCGGCGTCTGATCGAGGATGAAGGTGCTGGTCAAGTAGCCGCCGCCGATGCCGATGGCGTCGGCCAGCCCCACGAGGAGCGGCAACATGACCACCGCCGCGAACACGCGCGGCATGATGAGGTAGCGGAAGGGATCGGTGGAAAGCGTCCACAGGGCATCGATCTGCTCGGATACGCGCATCGTGCCCAGTTCGGCGGCAAACGAGGCGCCGACCCTGCCCGCGACCATCAGGCCGACGAGCACCGGTCCCAGCTCGCGCAGCATGGACAGCGACACCACCGTGGCCACCATGCTCTCCGCGCCGAAGCGGTGGAAGCCGATCCACGACTGCAAGGCCAGCACCATGCCGGTGAACAGCGCCGTGAGCAGCACCACCGGCAGCGATTGCACGCCCACCTCCTCGCACTGGCGCAGGAACAGGTCGCCATGCCAGGGCGGCGACAGCGCCTTGCGGCACAGGCGCAACAGCGTCGTGGCATACATGCCCGAGCGGGTGAACAACCACTCCAGCCAGCCGCCGATGGCCGCCAGCCAGTTCATGGGGCGCCCCGTTCCCGCAGTGGTGCTCCATGCGCCTCCCGCTTGACGCGTGCGCCCACCCCGGTGAACAGCTCGTAGGCGATGGTACGGGCCTGGGCGGCCACGCTGGCGGCCGGCAGGTTCGGGCCCCAGAACTCGACCTCGTCGCCGGCGCTGGCGTCCGCTTCCGTGACGTCCAGCAGGCAGTAGTCCATGCACACGCGCCCGACGATGGGCAGGCGGCTTTCCGGCGCGGCGAGCCGCACCGCCGCGCCCCGGTTGGAGAGCAGGCGCGGCAGGCCATCGGCATATCCCAGTGCGACCACGGCGATGCGCATGTTTCGCCTGGCGGTGAACGTGGCCCCGTAGGAGACGCTCTCGCCGCGCTGGATGCGCCGCACCTGCATGATCCGGCTCGTGAGCTGCATGACGGGTTGTAGTCCCAGCGGGCGTTCGCTTACAGGCTCCACGCCGTAGAGCGCGATGCCGGGCCGGACGACATCCATCGCCGCCTCGGGCATCGTGGCCAGCCCGGCGCTGTTCAACAGCGAGCCCGGCACGCGCTCGGGCAGGGCATTCAGTTGTGCGCGGAACGCTTCCAGCTGGGACTGGTTCAGTGGATGATCGGGCGCATCGGCGCAGGCCAGGTGGCTCATCAGCCCGGCAATGCCAAGGCCCGCCTGCCGGCAGGCGTTCAACAGCGCGGCGGCGTCCGGGCTGCCCAGCCGGCGCATGCCGGTGTCCACCTTCAGCCAGACATTGCCGCGAAAGCCCGCCGCGGAAAGCATCGTCACCTGGCACGTTTCGGTCAGCGTTGGCGTGATGCGGGCCTCGGCGCACCAGCGGGCGTCCTCGGCGTCGAACACGCCGGAGAGGGCCACGATGTCCGCCTCCCACCCCAGGATGCGGCGCAGGGCCGCGCCCTCGGCAGCGTCGGTGACCGCAAAGGCCCGGCAGCCCGCTTCCATCAGCGCCGGCGCCACGATGTCGAGCCCGTGGCCGTAGGCGTTGGCCTTGACCACGGCCATCAGCCGCGCACGGTCGGCCCGCCGGGCGAGCGCGCGAAGGTTGTGACGCAGGGCGTCGAGGTTGATGCGGGCGATGGCGGGGCGACTCATGCCCCGAGTGTGGCATCCGCCCGCGTCAGTCGTCAAAACCCGAACGCGGCGCGTGGTTCTCGAAGCGGGTGTAGCGGTGCAGGAAGGTCAGGTGGACGGTGCCAGTGGGGCCGTTTCGCTGCTTGGCGATGATGATCTCCGCCAGCCCCTCGTTGTCCGGCTTCTTGTTGTAGACCTCGTCGCGGTAGATGAAGGTGATGAGGTCGGCGTCCTGCTCGATGGCGCCGGATTCGCGCAGATCGGACATCATCGGCCGCTTGTCGCCGCGCGACTCCAGCGAGCGGTTGAGCTGCGACAGCGCGATGACGGGCACGTTCAGTTCCTTGGCCAGCCCCTTGAGGGAGCGGGTGATTTCGCTGATTTCCTGTTCGCGGCGTTCGGCGTCGGCGCGGCCGCTCATCAGTTGCAGGTAGTCGATGATGACCAGGTCCAGCCCGCCATGCTCCTTCTTCAATCGCCGGCACTTGGAGCGCAGCTCCAGCACCGAGATGGCCGGCGTGTCGTCAATGAAGATGGGCGCCTCGGCCAGCGTGCCGACCGCGTGGGCCAGCTTGCGCCAGTCCTCGGCTGAGAAGCGACCGGTGCGCAACAGCTTCATGTCCACCCGGGCCTCGCTGGCCAGCATGCGCAACGCCAGTTGCTGGCTGGACATCTCCAGCGAGAACACGGCCACGGCCCTGGGGTCGTCGGATTCGATGGCCGCGTTGCGGGCCAGGTTCATGGCGAAGGCCGTCTTGCCCATGCTGGGGCGGCCGGCGATGATGATGAGGTCGCCGCGCTGAAGGCCGGAGGTGATTTCGTCGAGGTCGGCGTAGCCGGTCGGGACGCCGGTGATGGCCTTCTTCTCGGCGTAGCGCTTCTCGAGTTGCTTGTAGCCCTCGGTCATCAGCTCGTTGAGCTGGCTGAACGTGGGCCGCGCGCGGCTGAACTTCTCGGCCACGGCCAGCATCTCCATCTCGGCCTGATCCAGGTGCTCGCCCACGTCCAGGTCGGGCTCCTCGTAGACGCGCTGGGAAACGCGCGAGCACACTTGCAGCAGCTCGCGCAGCACGGCGCGTTCGCGCACGATGTCGGCATAATGGCGAACGTGCGCCGAGGTCGGGATGGCGCTGATGAGCTCGGCCAGGTAGGCCTCGCCGCCGCAGGTGTCCAACTGGTCGCGCTGCTCCAGGAAGTCCTTGACCGTGATTCCGTCCACCGGCTGGCCGTTCTTGGTCAGCTCCAGCATGGCGGTGAAGATCAGCCGGTGACGCTCGACGTAGAAGTGTTCGGGCAGCAGGCTGCCTTCCAGACGCTCCAGCGCCTCCGGGTCGAGCATGATGCCCCCCAGAACCGCAAGCTCGGCGTCGCGCGCGTGCGGCGGAACATGCTCCCGCATGGAGCCTGTCCGCGGGGGGGCGCCGTTGCGTGTCACGAGGTCATGAATTCTCGGATTCGACGGTCAGGGTCAGCTCGGCCACCACGTCCGGGTGCAGGCGCACGCGGAAGGCGTGCTCGCCCACGGTCTTGATGGCGTCGTCCAGGATGATGTGGCGGCGCTCAACCTCGTGGCCGTTCTCGTGCAGCAGGTCGGCCAGCTCGTGCGTGGTGACGGAGCCGTAGAGATGCTCGCCGTCGGACGTGGCGCGCTTGATGGTCAGCTTCAGGCCGGCCAGCTTTTCCGCCAGCGCCTGCGCCTGCTCCAGCGCGTGGCGCTGCTTTTCCTCCAGCAGCTGGCGACGGCGGGCAAACACCTTGCGGTTGGCATCCGTGGCCAGGGTGGCCTTGCCCTGCGGCAGCAGGTAGTTGCGGCCGTAGCCGGGCTTGACGGTCACCTCGTCGCCGACATTGCCCAGTCCCGCCACGCGTTCGAGAAGTATCAACTGCATCTTATCGTCCTCCGTTGTCCGGCGTCATGCGCCGGCGATAGTCAAACCAAACATCCATCAGCCCCGCCACGGTGAAGGGTAATAGCATCACCGGCTGAATCAACAGCACAACATACAGCGGCGCCAGCATCCAGGGCGTGCCGCGGTTGCCAAGCCAGGCATGCAGCACCGCCAGCCCCTGCGCCGTGAGCAGCCCGCCCGCGAGCAGCATGGCCGAAAACGCCAGGTAGCGCACCGGCCCCGTGGCAACGAGGCTTGCGGCGGCGAGCGCCAGGAAGGCCCATGCCACCTCGTGCCCGAAGCGCAGGCCCGAGAACGGTCGTGCGTCGCCGCGGAAGAAGCCGTGGCGGATGGCGATGCCGCGCGCCAGCACCACGTCGCCCCACCAGATGCCCCACAGCGCCAGCGCCGTCAGGCCCGGAAAGAACCAGGCGGAGGCCTGCTGGATGCGCTCCATCGCCGCGGCGTCCATCCCGTTCTGGCGGGCCATGGCGTCCAGCAGCGGCTGAAGCATGCGGCCCACCATCTCCTCGGGCGTCACGCCCTGACTGGACGCGCCGACCATGAGCGCCGCCAGCATCGCGCAGCCCAGTCCGATGGCCAGTTGCCGGGCGCTGCGCGCCAGGCCGTCCGGGCCCTTCAGCGTGCGCGCGGCCAGCATCGGCAGCAGCGCGTACATCACCAGCAGCATCAGCCCGGGCGCCATGTCGCCCTTCGCCAGCAGCGCCAGCAATGCGGTGGCGATCAGCGCCACCTGAAGGCCGAATGCCAGACCTCCGCCGATGGCGATGAGCGCGAACAGCGCCGGCGTCAGCAGGTGCAGGGCCAACAGCGGCGTCCATGCCGCGCCCGCCCACATGCCCGATGCGAACAGGGCGACGGCCAGCAGCGCACAGGGCGCGCGGCGCGTCAGCACCCATGCGACGGCCGGCGGCAGCGGGCGCGCTTTCGGCATCATGGCCGCTCCCTCACGGCATGGCTTGCGGGCCAATCCTTGCCGGGCTGGGCGCGGTCATTCACGGGCGCTTGCCGGGAGCATGCCCGGGCGCGCGCATGCTCCTCGCGTGCGCCCGCAAGATCGCGCGTCAGTCGTGGTGCAGCGGCGTGAAGGGCAGCAGCGCCAGGATGCGGGCGCGCTTCACGGCCGTGGTCAGCGCGCGCTGATGCTTGGCGCAGGTGCCGGTCACGCGGGCCGGCAGGATCTTGTAGCGCTCGGTAATGAACTGCTTGAGCAGATCCGGGTTCTTGTGGTCGATCTGCATGCTCTTGTCGGCGCAGAACTTGCAGAACTTCCGCTTGCGCGGGTAGCGCGGGCGGCGGGCCGGCCGGGACTGCTCGGCGGGCTTCGCGGCGGATTTCGCCGGCGTGCTCTGCTCCTTGCTTTCGCTTGTCTTCACAGCTTCTTCAGCCATGTCGTTCCTCCTGGTCGTTTACCTGTCTCTCGGAAGCCCTGCATTCGTCCACCCAGACTTCCACCTGTCCCCAGCGGGATTCGCCGTGGCGGCTGTAGTAGCGCCGCCTCAGTTGCCCCGCGATGGCGACCCGCCGGCCTTCGTTGGCGGCGATCGCTCGCGCCGCCTCGCCCGCAGCGCGCAGCGGGATGGGCTGCTCGCTTTCGTGGCTGGCCCGCGCGGCGCCCAGCGCCGGGCGGGGGATCACCAACGATGCGATGGCGGCCAGCGAGCCGTCTGGCGTCCAGCGCTCGCGCACGTCCGTCAGCACGCCGGAGAGACGCACCGCGTTGACGGCCGTCTCCTCAGGCCGCGGCATCTCCCGCGGTTTCCGTCTCCTTGGCGGCGGCGTCATCAGCCTTCGGCGCGGCCTCTTCCTGCTGCTCCTCGGCCTTCTGCTCCCCGGCCTCGGTCGCGGACTCCTCGCTCTTGGCCTTGCGGCGCAGCAGCGGGGAAGGCTCGTCGGAAAGCTCGTCAAGCCGCGTGGTCAGGAAGCGAATGATGCGCTCCTCCAAGCGAATGCCTTCCTCCAGCGCGTCCAATGCGGCGGCCTCGCCATCGGTCACGAGCAGCACGTAATGGCCGCGCTTGCGCTTGGCGATCTGGTAGGCCAGGGGGCGCGAACCCCAATACTCGCGCTTGACGATGCGGCCGCCAGCCTTTTCCACGCGCTTGACCAGCGCGTCGGTCAGTTTTTCGGTGTTTTCCTGGGATACGTCGGGATTGACGATGAAAATGGTCTCGTAGTACACGGCGCCTCTCTCGGTCTTGGCCCCGGAATGATGCGCGATCCGGAGCGAGTTGTTGTTGGTTGCAAACGCCGGGCAAAAAACCTCTGCGGCCATGGCCCGGGCGGCTGCGAGCGCGGCACTATACGGCCCGCCCGCCCGCCATGCAAGCGGGTGTCCTAGTCCACTACATATGAGACAAAGGCGTGGATTCAGGCCGCCATTCTGGGATTGAGGCTGGCAAGATACTGTGCGGGCGGTAGGAGGTTCAAGGCCTTGTGCGGTCGGATGTGGTTGTA
>JALVTX010000201.1 GCA_027035825.1 Mariprofundaceae bacterium | reverse complement strand
GGGCCTTGGACGCAAGGCTCGGGCGGTCTGCGGCGTTGCTCGGCTTGCGCATGGAACCACCATGCGCCGCGCCTCGCGCCTTGCGCTCGTTCCCCACAGGCATCCCGCAAGGCCGCTGTCGCGGCCATGCCGGATTAATCAGAGATGCCCTGGCCTCGCTCCCGGGGTGGCAGCGCCACCCCAGCGCGCTCCATGACGCTCAAGACCGATACCGACCCCATTGACGCGATGCTGGCCGCGCTGGATGCGCCGGCCGCCGACCGCGACTATCGCCCCGGGCACGAGCGCGTGCGGGCGCTGCTGGAGGGCCTGGCCCTGCACCGCCCCCGGCTGCGCGTGCGCGTGGCCGGCACCAACGGCAAGGGCTCGACCGCCACCATGTTGGCCGCTGGGCTTCGCGCCGCCGGCCTGCGCGTGGGCCTCTACACCTCGCCGCACATCCTGCGCTTTGCCGAACGCATCCGCGTGGACGGCCAGCCGGCCCCCGATAGCGCGCTGCGGCGCGGGCTGGAGCGGCTGCTGCCGCGGGCCCGCGAGGTTGGCGCCTCCTGGTTCGAGGTCGCCACGGCGTTGGCGCTCGGGCATTTCTCCGAGGCAAACGTGGATGCCGAGGTGCTGGAGGCGGGCGTGGGCGCGCGGTTGGACGCCACCACGGCCGTGCCGGCGGACATGGCGCTCATCACGCCCATCGCGCTCGACCACCAGGCCTGGCTGGGCGACACCTTGGCCGCCATCGCGGCCGAGAAGGCGCACGCGATGGAAGGTTGCCGCTTCGCGCTCAGCGCCCCCCAACCGCCAGGAGCGCGGGAGGCGCTGCTAACACACCGGGCGGACGTGACGTTCGTGGACGATCCCTGGCCGGGCGAGCTGGCGATGCCGGGCGAGCACCAGCGCGTCAACGCGGCGCTGGCCATGGCGGCGCTGCTAGCCCTGCGGGATTCGGCCCTGCTGGACGCCGATGAACAGACGCTGGCCCGCGCCATGGAGGAAGCGCGCGCGCCCGGGCGGCTGCAATGCCTGCGCTGGCAGGGCTGGCGCATCTGGCTGGACGCGGCGCACAACGCCCACGCCGTCGAGGCCCTGCGGCCCAGCCTGCCGGCGCTGGCCGCCAAGCCGGACGGCGTGCTCGACGCCATCTTCGTGTTCACGCGCGAGGATCGTGACCTGGCCGCCGCGCTGCCGCGTCTGCGCCCGTATGCCCGGCGCATCGTGGCGGGCTTGCCCGCATCGGGCGGCGACTGCGATGCGACCTACGAGAACCTCGCGGATGCCCTGGAAGCGGAACTTGCGCCCAGGGAAAGTGAGCGCGAGGACAAGGCTTGCCTGGTGCTGGGATCGTTCACGACGGTGGCGGCGACGCTGCGCTGGCTGGCGGCGCGCGGCGCGATCAATCCCCGACCGTGAACCCCTCGGAGCCGCGCCGCATGCCCACCGGGCCGGTGCGCGTCATCTCGATGATGCCGAGCGGCGCCAGCATGCGCAGGAAGGCGTCCAGCTTCTTGCTCTTGCCGGTCAGCTCCAGGGTGTAGCTGGCCTCGGCCACGTCCACGACCTTGGCGCGGAACACGTCGGCCATGCGCAGCACCTCGGCGCGCGTGGCGTCCCGCGCCTGCACCTTGACCAGCACCATCTCGCGCTCCATGTGCTCCTGTCGCGTCAGATCCTCGGTCTTGATGACCGGAATCAGCTTGTTCAGCTGCTTCTTGATCTGCTCGATCACATGCTCGTCGCCGCGCGTGACCAGCGTCATGCGGCTCATCGTCGGGTCCGACGACGGCGCCACGTTCAGGCTCTCGATGTTGTAGCCGCGCGCCGAGAACAGCCCGGCGATTCGCGTGAGCACGCCGAACTCGTTTTCCACCAGCACCGTGATCACGTGTCTCATGCCAGCACCATCTCGTTCAGCGCCGCGCCGGCCGGCACCATGGGATAGACGTTCTCCTCCTTGGTGACGATGAAGTCGATCACCGTGAAGGTGTCGCGGTTGGCCAGCGCCTTCTCGATGGCCGCGTCCACGTCGCCCGGGCGCTCCACGCGCATGCCCACGCCGCCATAGGCCTCGGCCAGTTGCACGAAGTCCGGCAGCGAATCGCAGTAGGAATGCGAATAGCGCGACTCGTAGAACATCTCCTGCCACTGGCGCACCATGCCCATGTAGGAATTGTTCAGGATGGCGATGATGACCGGCGTCTTGTGCTGCATCGCCGTGGACAGCTCCTGGATGTTCATCTGGATGGAGGCGTCGCCGGCGATGTCGATCACCGTCGCGTCCGGCCGGGCGATCTGCGCGCCGATGGCGGCCGGGAAGCCATAACCCATCGTGCCCAGCCCGCCGGAGGTGAGCCAGCGATGGGGCTGGCGAAAACCATAATGCTGCGCCGCCCACATCTGATGCTGCCCCACCTCGGTGGCGATGATGGCCTCGCCTCGGGTCAGTTCATGCAGGCGCTTGATGACATACTGCGGCTTGATGGGGCCGTCCATGTCCTGCTCGAAATGGAGACAGTCCCGCTCGCGCCATTCGTTGATCTGGTGCCACCACACCTTCAGCGCCTCGGCGTTCGGCTCGCCCCTGGCCGCGTCCAGCGCCTCCAGCATTTGCCCCAGCACCACCTTCACGTCGCCGACGATGGGCAGGTGCGCGTGCACGTTCTTGGAAATCGAGGACGGGTCCACGTCCACGTGAATCACCTTGGCCTCGGGCGCGAAGGCCTCGATCTTGCCGGTCACGCGGTCGTCGAAGCGCGCGCCGATGGCGATCAGCAGGTCGCAATGCGACACCGCCATGTTGGCCTCGTAGGTGCCATGCATGCCCAGCATGCCGAGGAAGTGCTCGTCGTCGTAGGGAAAGCCGCCCAACCCCATCAGCGTGTTGGTGATGGGAAAGCCCAGCCGGCGCACCAGCTTCGTGAGCAGCTCGGCGCTGCCGCGCGCGCCGTTGATGGCGCCGCCGGTGTAGAACACCGGCCGCTTGGCGGCCAGCATCATCTTGACGGCGCGGCGGATCTGCCCCTGGTGGCCGCGCGTCACCGGTTTGTAGGAGCGCATCTCCACCTGCTCGGGATAGCGGAACTCGCAGCTGGCGGTGGCCACGTCCTTCGGAATGTCCACCAGCACCGGGCCGGGCCGCCCCGTGGTCGCGATGTGGAAGGCCTGGCGAATGGTCAGCGCCAGATCCTCCACGCGCTTGACGAGGAAGTTGTGCTTGGTGGCCGAGCGGGTGATGCCCACCGTGTCCGCCTCTTGGAAGGCGTCGTTGCCGATCAGGTGCGTCGGCACCTGACCGGAGAAACAGACGGTGGGAATGGAATCGGCCAGCGAATCGGCCAGGCCGGTGACGGCGTTGGTCGCGCCGGGCCCGGAGGTGACCAGCGCCACGCCGCACTTGCCGGATGCGCGCGCATAGCCGTTGGCCGCGTGCAGCGCCGCCTGCTCGTGCCGCACCAGGATGTGACGAAAATAGTTCTTCTTGAAGATTTCGTCGTACATCGGCAGCACGGCGCCGCCGGGATAGCCGAAGATGATCTCCACGCCCTCCCGCTTCAGGCATTCGACAAAGATTTCCGCGCCGGTCAGTTTCATGGTTGAACGATTCACCCGCCGTTAGATATAAAATCGAGATAAAGAACGGGGACAGTATGAGCCCGTCCCCAGCGTGTCAACCTGAGCGCATGTCCAGCCGCATCACGATGGCGTCCTCGCGCGGCGCGCCTTCCGCCGCCGGCGTGTAATACCCCCGGCGCACGCCCGCCTCCTCGAAGCCCAGCGCGCCGTAGAGCGCCCGCGCCGCGCGGTTGCCGGCCCGCACCTCCAGCCAGGCCGTGCGGATGCCGGCCCGCCGCTTCTCCGCCAGCACCCGCTGCGCCAGTTGCCGCCCCAAGCCGCGCCGACGTCGGGCCGGCGCCACCGCCAGTTGCATGATGTGCGTTTCATCGGCCACGTCGCGGCTCATCCAGTAGGCGACCAGCTCGCCCGACGCCGCGCGCCAGACGCGGATGTCGAACCCCTCCGCCAGCGCCCGGAACAGCGCCTCGCGCGTCCACGCCTCGGCGAATGCCTGGCGGTTGAGCGCCCAGACCTCGTCCAGGTCCGCCTCCGTCGCCGGGCGGACGGGCGAAAGCCTCAGGCCGCCTCGGGCGTCTCGATCTGCTCGCTCCAGCCGCAACCTTCCTGAACGCAGACGTGCTCCACGCCCCGGCGCTTGGTCACCTTCTCGGTGACGAACGGCGCCCCGCACTGCGGGCAGGGGCGATCCACCGGCTTGTTCCACAGGGCGTTCTTGCACTTCGGGTAGCGCGAGCAGGAGTAGAACACCTTGCCGCGCCGGGACTTCTTCTCCAGGAACGTGCCCTTGCCGCACTCGGGGCAGGCGATGCCGGTGTCCTTCGGCTTCTCCAGCGGCTGGATGTTGCGGCACTTGGGATAGGCCGAGCAGCCCAGGAAGCGCCCGTAGCGCCCCTGCTTGATGACCATCGGCGCGCCACACTTGTCGCAGACCTCGTCCGACTTCTCCTCGGCCGCGTGCTCGCCATCCCCGTTCAGCGGCCGCGAATACTTGCACTCGGGGTAGCCGGTGCAGGCCAGAAAGCGGCCATACCGCCCCAGCTTGATGGCCATCGGCTTGCCGCACTCGGGGCAGGTCTCGTCCGTGGCCTCGTGCGTCACGTCCGAGCGCTTGACGTTCTCCATCGTGTGATCCACGCGCTCCTTGAACGGCCCCCAGAAGCGCCGCAGCACCGGCTTCCACTGCTCCTCGCCGCGCGCCACCGCATCCAGCCTGTCCTCGACCTCGGCGGTGAAGCCAGGCTCGACGATGTCGCTGAAGTAGGTGGTGAGGAAGCGATTGACGATCTCGCCGATGTCCGTCGGCACGAAGCGCTTCTTCTCCATCGTCACGTACTTGCGCTCGCGCAGCACGTTGAGGATGGAGGCGTAGGTGGAAGGCCGACCGATGCCGTGCGCTTCCAGCTCCTTGACCAGACTGGCCTCGGTGTAGCGCGGCTTGGGCTCGGTGAAGTGTTGCCTCGCCTTCACCTCCTCGATGCGCACCCGCTCGCCCTCCGCCAGCTTCGGCAGCATGCCGGACTCCTCGTCCTTGCCCGGCTCGTCGCGGCTTTCAAGGTAGAGCTTGCGGAAACCGTCGAAGGCAATGGTGGAGCCGGCGGCGCGCAGCACCGTGCCGTCGGGGCTGGCGATGTCTGCGCTCACCTGATCGAGCACCGCAGGCGCCATCTGGCTGGCCAGCGCCCGCTTCCAGATCAGCTCGTAGAGGCGCGCGGCGTCGCGATCCAGCACCTTCTTCATCTGCTCCGGCGTGCGCGCCACGCTGGTGGGCCGGATGGCCTCGTGCGCTTCCTGCGCGTTCTTGCTCTTGGTCTTGAAGCGGCGCGGCTTCGCCGGCAGGTAATCCTGCCCGAAGCGTTCGCCGATGTGGGCCCGCATCTCGGCCAGCGCCTCCTCGGCCAGCGACACCGAATCCGTTCGCATGTAGGTGATCAGGCCGGTGCGCTCGCCGTCCACGTCAATGCCCTCGTAGAGCATCTGCGCCAGCTGCATGGTCTTGCGGGCCGTGAATCCCAGCTTGCGCGCCGCCTCCATCTGCAAGGTCGAGGTGATGAACGGGGGTGCGGGATGCTGCTGCTTCTTGCGCTTGACGACCTTGGCCACCGCGAACTCGCCGCCGCGCACCTTGCGCTCGGCCTCGCGCGCCGCCACGCCGTCCGGCAGCGCGAACTTGCCGAGTTTCTTGCCCTCCAGCATCGTCAGCTTGGCGGAGAACTCGCCATGCTCGGCCGCGCAGCGCGCCTCCACGTCCCAGTATTCGCGCGGCTTGAAGTTGCGGATTTCTTCCTCGCGCTCGCAGATCAGCCGCAGCGCCACCGACTGCACGCGCCCGGCCGAAAGCCCGCCCTTGATCTTGCGCCACAGCAGCGGCGACAGCGTGAAACCCACCAGGTAATCGAGCGCGCTGCGCGCCTGCTGCGCGTCCACCAGTTGCATGTTGATCTCGGTGGGATGGGCCAGCGCCTCGGCGATGGCCTTCTTGGTGATTTCATGGAAGGTGATGCGGAACACCTTCTTGCCCTCGAGCGCGCCGCGCCGCTTCATCTCGTCGGCCACGTGCCAGGCGATGGCCTCGCCCTCGCGATCCAGATCGCTGGCCAGGATCAGTTCATCCGCCTTCCTGAGCGCCTTCTCGATGGCGTCCAGCCGCTTCTTCTTGTCCTCGATGATTTCGTAGGTGATGGCGAAATCATGCTCGGGATCCACCGAGCCATCGCGCTTGGGAAAGGCGCGCACGTGGCCATAGGAGGCCAGCACCTTGTAGCCCTTGCCCAGGTATTTCTCGATGGTCTTCGCCTTGGCCGGCGACTCCACGACAACAACGGCGCTCATGAACGGGAACCCCTTTCATCGGTTTCAGCCCTGCTTCGGCGCGAACCCCGCGCCCAGCGCATAGCGGCCGCCGGGCAGTTGCTCCACCACGCCGGCGAGTTCGAGGGCGAGCAAGATGGGCGAAAGTTCGGACACGGTCAAGCCACAGTGTTCGGCGAGCGCGTCCACGTGCATGATTTCCCGCGCCAGCGCCTCGGCAATCGCCGCCTCCCGCGCATCGGCCGGC
>JALVTX010000200.1 GCA_027035825.1 Mariprofundaceae bacterium | reverse complement strand
GTCCGCGCCCTGAAGCGGCTGGCGCACATGCTGGCCGCCTCGCCGGGCAACATCCGCATCGAGGGGCATACGGACACCTCGCCGCTGCCGCCCAACAGCCCCTACCCTGACCCGTGGAGCCTGTCGCTGGCGCGGGCGGCATCAGTCTTGCATGTGCTGGAAGACGCCGGCGTGAACCCGGCCCGCCTGTCCATCGCCGGATACGGCCCCTCGCGGCCCGTCTCCACCGAGGCGACGCCATTCGGGCGGGCCCGCAACCGCCGGGTGGACATCGTGCTTTATGAGAACAAGCGCGAGAACGAACGCCGCCACGCGGGCGGCGAAGAATAAGCGAAACGGAGCACAAGCCATGGCCGACGACAAGGAAGTCCAGGAACAGGAAGAAAAGAAGTCCGGCGGCGGACTGCTGCCGCTCATCAATCTGGTGCTGCTGGTGCTGCTGCTCGGGGTGGGCGGATTCATCGCCTGGGAACTCCTGCAACTCAAGCAGCAGCAGGCGGCGCCGCCCGCCGCGCAAGCGACCAAGAGCGAGGACGCCGCCATTCCCGAGGCAGAGGACGACTCGGGCTCGCCGCCCGTGCTGATGGATCTCGACAACATCACCGTGAATCTCGCGGACACCGACGCCAGCCGCTTCCTGCGCGCCAAGATCAAGCTGGCGGTGCGCGGCGAGGAGGCCAAGGCCAAGATCGAGGCCAACAAGGCCAAGATTGACGACCTCATCATCACCGTGCTCTCCAGCAAGAAGTTCGCGGACATCCGCACGCCCCAGGGCAAGTACGCGCTGAAGGAAGAGCTGGTCTATCGCATCAACCGCGCCGTGGGCGGCAAGCCCGTGAAGACCCTCTACTTCACGGACTTCGTGGCGCAATGACGCCATGAGCAATCAAGCCGAACGCCCCGCCGCCGGCGCGGACGGGCCGGTGCTGGAGCCGGAGGAAGTCGCCGCGCTGATGGAACAGGTGGGCCCGGCAGAATCGGCCGAGGCGCTGTTCGCCACGCTGCCGCCGCTGCCCCAGCCCGAGCACGTGGAACCGTTCAGCTTCGACGCCCAGGGGCCGGACGACCCGGAGCGCTTTCCGCTGTTCACCCGCGTGCAGGAACGCTTCTCCGAAATCCTGAGCGAACGCTGGAAGGAGCGCTTCCAGCAGGCACTCGACATCAGCCTGGACGAGGCCTCGCTCACCCGCTACGGCGAGGTGACCGACGCCGAGAAACCGGCGCTGTATCTGGTGTATGAAAACGCGGGGCTGGGGCTGATGCTTGCGCGCATCCATATCCCGCTGGCGGTGGCCTACGTGGACGCGCTGCTCGGCGGCCAAGGAGAAGCCCCGGAAGATGCCGAGGCGCTCTCGCCGGTGGAAGAGCGCCTGTGCCGCAAGCGCCTGGCCGAGGACATCGAGCACATGATGGAGGAAGCCTGGCAGCCGGTGTTCCCGATGGATTTCATCCTCAAGCGAATGGACACCGACCCCCAGTTTCTCGGCGTCGCGGCGGGCGAAGACCC
>JALVTX010000199.1 GCA_027035825.1 Mariprofundaceae bacterium | reverse complement strand
GCGCTGCTGGAGTCCCTGCTGGCGGCGCTGCCGGATGCGGATGTCTGCACCGTGGATGCCGACGCCAAGCGGCGGCTGGCGAAGGCGGTGCGGGCGCATTACCGGGCGCATCCCGAGGCGCTGGACATGCAGGCCTCGGCGGACGTCACGCCGCCGACGGTGGCCAACCACGCATCGCTGTCGTAACGGAGGTCAGTGAATCAACAGGCGGTGCATCACGGCGATGCACCGATCCATCACGCACATCATCCCGGCCTCGCGGGCAATGCGCCAGGCCTCCTCGCTGACGATGCCCTGCTGGAGCCACAGCGCCCGCGCCCCGATGTCCACGGCCTGCCGCGCAACCTCGGGCGTGTGCTCGGCCCTGCGGAACACGTCCACGATATCCACCGGTTCGGGGATGTCCGCCAGCCGCGGATAGACCTTGCGGCCGAGAATCTCCGTGGCCGCTGGATGCACCGGATGCACCGCGTAGCCGTGTTCGATGAGAAACTTCGCGATCTGGTGGCTGGTGCGCTCGGGCTTTGGCGAACAGCCCACCACGGCGATGACCCGCGAGGACAGGAGCAGCTCGCGAATGGCGTCGTCGTCCGGATTTCGCCAGGCGGGTTCGGGATGCCGCGCTTCCGTTTCGTCCATCGTTCACCTCCTTCGGAGCCTCACAAGGATAGCACAATCCTGATGTGAATAATCCATCTTGATATTCATTATTCACACCGCTACGCTCAGCGCATGTCCAGCCGCGCGCGCATCCTCGAGGCCGCCGACGCCCGCTTTGCCGATTACGGCTATACCAAGACCACGATGGCCGAAATCGCCGCCGACGCCGGCATGTGCGCCGCCAATCTCTACCGCCATTTCCGCAACAAGGAAGACCTGGCCGTGGCCTGCGTGGCGCGGCTCTTGGAGCGCAAACTGGAGGAGGGCATCGCCGCCGCCCGGCGGCAGGACGATGCGCTGGAAGCCCTGCGCGCCTTCCTGCTCACGCGGCTGCGCATCGGCCATGCCCATTTCGCCGGCACCCGCCACCTGTTCGACATGATGCGCCTGATCAACGAGCGCCACCGCGATTTGCTGTTCGATTACGAGGCGCGCGTCATCCAGGCCATCGCCGACATCCTGCGTCGCGGCGCGCGTGAAGGCGTCTTCGCCGTGGACGATGCGGAAGGCGTCGCCCGCGACATCCACCAGGCCACGATGCGCTACAATCACCCGATGGCCCTGAAGTTCAACGAGCTTGCCGGGCTCGAAATCGATTTGCAGCGCCTGATCGCGCTGCTATACCGGGGGCTTGCGCTCCGAAACGACCAAGGAGGAATGCAATGATCGGAAAGAAAAACATGGTCTTCGGCTTCTTCTACTTCCTGACCACGCTGGGGCTGGGCATGTTCCTGGCCAGCAAGTTCAAGCTGCCGCCCGACCAGCTCCACGCATGGATGCAATCGGGCCAGCACGCGATTCTCAAGGCCGCGCACGCGCACGGCAACCTGGAGAGCGTGCTGAACATCGTCCTGGGCTACC
>JALVTX010000198.1 GCA_027035825.1 Mariprofundaceae bacterium | reverse complement strand
CGCCCTTGCCCATGCCGCGCGTGAACACGTCCACCGAGCCGGAGCGAATCAGGTAGAAGGTGTCGCCCTTCTCGCCCTCGCGCACCACCGTCTCGCCCTTGTCGAAGGTGCGCAGCTCGAAGTTCTCAGCCAGCGCCATGCGCGCATCCGGCGGCACGCCCTCGAACACCGGCGTAATGGCCAGCACCCGGGCCAGCACCCGCTGGCGGTAGAAGCTTTCAACCGTGGACTGGATGCCCGGGTACTTCTCCACCCATTCGTCAAACGTGGCGCGATCGATCATCAGCACGCTGCAATCGGTCTCGGCCAGCGCCTCGTCCGTGTGCGGCGCGCGCGCCATGAAGGCGTATTCGCCGAAGAAATCGCCCTCGCCAAGGCGGGAAAAGGCGCGCTTGCGCCCTTGCGCGTCGCGGGCGCGCAGCACCACCGTGCCCATGCCGATGAGGTAGAGATAGTCCCCGTGGTCGCCTTCCTGGTAGATGTATTCGTCGGCCTTCACGTGACGCAGCTGCAACGAGTCGATGAAGTCCTCCAGCTCGTCGCCGGACAGGCCCGAGAGCAGCGGCGTGCGCTCGAAGCTGAGCTTGGCGCGATCCTGGCCCGTGATGTCCGGCGCGCGCATGCCCTCCAGCGGCGAGATGGTGCTGATGGCCCAGTCGTCGCCGCGCTCGCTGGACAGCTTCTTCAGCCGCTCCTTGATCTCGGTGCGGTCGGGATCGAGCCGCAGCACGATCTTGTTGATGGCGATGGCCTGCACCACGAAGCCCTGCTCGGCGTAGGCATTGGCGATCTTGATGTAATCCTTCACGGCCTTGTCCGTCTGCCCCAGCTTCTCCCGCAGCTCGGCCAGCTTCACGTGCACGCGCAAGTCGTCCGGCTCCGCCTTGTGCAGCTCCTCGAAGAGCTCCAGCGCTTTCTTGTACTTGCCGTCCAGCAGCGCCCGCTTGGCCTTGTTCCGCAGGGTTTCGTTCGCCATCAACGCCTCACTGTGTCCATGTTCGCCTCACTCATAGCGCAGCGCGTCGGCCGGCGGCACGTGCGAGGCGCGCCAGGCCGGGTAGAGCGTGGCCGCGAATCCCATGCACAGGCTCGCGACCACGACGACGCCGGTTGCCACCGGATCAATGATGGAGGGAACATGGTCGATATAATAGACATCGCTGGACAGGATTGTCACGCCCGTGACCTTCTGGAACCAGGCTAGGAACGCGTCCAGCTTCCAGGCCAGCAGCAGGCCCGCCGCGCCGCCCGTCAGCGTGCCCAGGCCCGTCAGCAAGGCCCCCATGTAGAAGAACACGCGCATCACCGCGCCATCCGTCGCGCCGATGGTCTTGAGAATGGCGATTTCCTTGCGTCGCTCCATCACCACCATCACCAGCGAGGCCACCATGTTGAACACCGCGACCAGCACGATCAGCGACAGGATCACGCCCATGACCACCCGCTCCATCCTCAGCGCCCGGAAGAACGAATGATGCTGCTGCATCCAGTCGCGCACCCAGGCATCGGGCGGCAGGACGGCGCGC
>JALVTX010000197.1 GCA_027035825.1 Mariprofundaceae bacterium | reverse complement strand
CTGCCGCACGGACAGCAGCAACGTGTCGCCGTCGCAGTCCAGGAAGACATCCACCACCTGCTGCACGTGGCCGCTGGTCTCGCCCTTCTTCCACAGCGTCTTGCGCGAACGCGACCAGTAGTGGGCGTAACCCGTGGCGAGGGTTTGCTCCAGGGCTTCGCGGTTCATCCAGGCGACCATCAGCACGCGCCCGGTTTCGGCGTCCTGCGCCACGGCCGGCACGAGGCCGGCGTCGTTGAATCGAACCTCGGATATAAGTGACATTATGGGTTACCAACCACAAAGGCACGAAGACACCAAGAGTCTCGCGTCTTTCCTTTGTGCCTTGGTGGCTTGGTGGTTCCGGTTCATGCCCTGATCCTGGCCAGCGCGCGATCGGCGGCGGCGATGGTGGCTTCGATGTCCGCCTCGTCGTGCGCGGCCGAGACAAAGGCCGCCTCGAACTGGCTGGGCGCGAGATAGACGCCTTCGTCCAGCATGGCGTTGAAGAAACGGCCGAAGAAGGCCAGATCGCAGCCCTCGGCCACATCGGCGTGATTGTGAATGGCCTCGCGTTCGCTGAAGAACACCGTGAACATCGAGCCGAAACGGTTGGCCACGGCCGGCACGCCGTGCTTGCGGCAACCGGCCAGCAGGCCCTCCACGAGCCGCGCCGTCCGCGCTTCCAGCGCCTCGTAGAAGCCCGGCTCGCGCAGGCGGGAGAGCGTTTCCAGTCCGGCGCGCATGGCCAGCGGATTGCCCGAGAGCGTGCCGGCCTGATAGACGGGGCCGTCCGGCGCAATCTTGCGCATGATGTCTTCACGGCCGCCGTAGGCGCCCACCGGCAGGCCGCCGCCGATGATCTTGCCCAGGCAGGTGAGATCCGGCGTGATGCCGAAGCGCTCCTGCGCGCCGCCGGCGGCCACGCGGAAACCGCACATCACCTCGTCGAAGATGAGCAGGGCGCCGTGCGCATCGCACAGCTCGCGTAGGCCCTGCAAAAAGCCCGTCGAATGCAGATCCAGCACGCCGGTGTTGCCGGGCACGGGCTCGACGATGACGGCGGCGATCTCGCCCGCGTTGCGTTCGAACAGCGCCTCGACCGTCGCCAGATCGTTGAACGGCGCGGTCAGCGTCAGCTTCGCGTAATCGGCCGGCACGCCGCCGGAGTCCGGCACGCCGAAGGTGGCGGCGCCGCTGCCGGCCTTGACCAGCAGGCCGTCGGCATGGCCGTGGTAACCGCCGTCGAACTTGATGATCTTGTCGCGCCCGGTGAATCCGCGCGCCAGCCTGAGCGCGGACATCGTCGCCTCCGTGCCCGAGTTGACGAAGCGCACGACCTCGATGGACGGCACCATGTCCACCACCAGCTCGGCCAGTTCGATTTCCAGCTCGCAGGGCGCGCCGAAGCTCATGCCGGCCGCCGCCGTTTCCTGCACGCCGGCGACCACGTCCGGGTGCGCGTGGCCCAGGATCATCGGCCCCCAAGAGCCGACGTAGTCGATGTATTCGTTGCCGTCCACGTCCTCGATGCGGCAGCCGCGGGCGCGGGCGATGAAGCGCGGCGTGCCGCCGACGGACTTGAAGGCGCGCACCGGCGAGTTGACGCCGCCGGGCAGCAGCTTGCGGGCGCGCGCGAAATCCTGCTCGGAACGGGTGATGGATGGCATGGAACCTCCCGGGATTCAGGGCCTGCCGGCCCGAGGTCGGGCGACGGTAGAAAGCGGCCGCCGCGATGTCAACGCCGGCTCACCCAGACGTCGGTGAGGCCAAGCCCGCGGGACAGCGCGCGGCTTGCCTGCTCGGCATCCTTGCGGCTGGCGAAGCCTGTCACGCGGATGCGCTGCCAGGTGCGCCCGCCGGCGCGAACCGCGATGCGCTCGGCCGCGATGCCCATGCGCCTCAACCGCGCCACCTCGGCCTTGGCCGCGTGGATGTCCGACAGGGATGTGAGATTGACTACCCAGGGGCCGGACGATGTGGCCGTGGCGGCGCTGGCCTTCGCCGGCTTCGCCGTGGCGGGGCGGGCATGGCCAGCGGCGGCTTTGGGCGTGGCGGGGGTGATGGCTGGCCGGGTTGCGAACTCATGTGGCGCCGGCGGCTTGGGTTGCACGGCGGATGCGGCCGCCGGAGCCGTTGCCGGCGACGCGGGCTTCATGGCCACGGCCTTGAGGTGTTTCTCCAGTCGGGCGGCCAGTTCGTTGACGCGATCATTCAGCGCCTTGTTGCCCGTGGCGGCGGGAGTGCGGGCGGACTGGCGTTCCAGCGTGGTCAGGCGTTGCTCAAGGCGATCCAGGCGTTCGCTGGCCTGATTGGCCTGCCACCATGCCGCACCGCCCGCGCCCAGCGCGGCGATGGCCAGCAGCATGAGCAGCGGCGCGGCGGTCGAGGGGCGGGAGGCCGGTGCCTCACCGCGCGCGGGAGCCTCGCTGGCCGGAGCGGCGGGAGGCGTCTCGCCATCGCTCGGCCGGTCGCCCCGGTTGTCCGGCTCCGAGCGGGGCGGGGCGGGCTTGCCAGTCCCGTCGGCCTCGCCAGCGACGGACGGTTCGGTCGCGGCTGGTTCGTTGGCGGGCAGCATGGCCTCCTCGGTCAGCTCCACCTTCCGGGGCTTGGGGGAGGCGTTCGCCGCGCCGGCCGTCTTTGGCGCTTCGGTTAGGGGTTCGGTTGGGGGTTCCGCCGGCGCGGCCGGTTCCTTGGCGGTGGTTGCGGTGGCGTTGTTCTCCCGTTGGCGGGGCGGAGCGTTCTTGGCTCTGGCGCGTTCGTTCGGCGTTGTCGCCCTTGTTGCGGACGGATCAGCGTCCTTTGTCGGCGTGGACGGTTCGTCGGCGAACAATGCATCCAGGTCTTCCAGCCCGTCCGGGGCGCGCGCTCCGGTGGTCAGGGACGGGGAATCCAGCTTGACGGTGCGCTCGAAATCGTCGATGAAGGCGTCAATGTCATGAATGTCGTCCGGTTCCCGCGTCTGGTCGTTCATGGCCGCCTCCCTTGCGCGTTCATCATGCCAAGTGTGCTACCGCCCGGATGCAAAAGGCAAGGGGCGGATGGACGGAAGTAATATTCATGGCTTATGCTGGGCCTCAGGAGGTGGGCGATGGCGTGGACGACGAGAGGCTGGATGTCTGGCTGGTTGCCAGGATTCGGGATGATGCTCTGGCTGCTGGCGTCCGGGACGGCGACGGCCGGCGTGGTGGGCGTCATCAGCGATGTGAACGGCGAGGTGGACCTGCACCGCGGCGACGAGGTGCTGATGGCCGAGCCGGGCGTGAACGTGGAGCCGGGGGACGTGCTGGTCAGCGGCGAGGGGGCCTCGGCGCAACTGGACATGGATGATGGCTCCAGCCTGGCCATTGGCGCCAACAGCAGCATGAAGATCCGGGATTACCAGTTGCGCGAGGATCGCAGCGTGCTGTCGGCGGCGATCGAGCTGGCGACGGGCTGGCTTCGCTTCGCCGTGGCCAGGCTCAGGAGCCGGGACAGCAGCTATCGCTTCCACATGCCCACCGCCGTGCTGGGCGTGCGCGGCACCGAGGGGGTGCTGGAGGTGACGGGCGAGGGCGAAGCCGCGGAATCGCGGGCCGCGCTGGAGGAGGGCGAGGTCGAGCTGGCCGAGAAGCTGGAGCGCGGCCGCCTGGCCGGTCGCCGCATCGTGCTGCGCCCCGGCCAGTATGCCGAGCGGCGGAGAGCGCATCCGTTCCGCTTTCGTCGCCATGTGCCGGCCAGTTTCCGCCGTCACGTGCCGCCGCGCTTGCAGGGGCGCCTGCGGCGACGGGCGCACCTGTTGAAGCGCAGGGGCATCCATCCGCGACGCTTGCGGCATCGGCCGGCGATGCAGCCACATCGCCGCCATGGCATGCGGGAACATCCCCGCGCGCGGCATCCTGGCGGAATGCATCCCGATAGAATGCACAGGGGCGGACGCGGCATGGGGCGGCCGCATCCGCATCATCCCCGGCGCTGATTCGGGGAGCTTTCGCCTATGAGCGATCCTCGCGGGGCGGACGCCCGGAGACGAGCGGGAAGGGGGTGACGTTCGCGCCCTCGGGGAGATCACGCACCTTGGCCTGGCCGACCTGCTCCACCTCGTCCACGCGGATCACCGCGTGCATCGGGACGTGGAAGCGCTTGACGCGCGCGAATTCCTGCCGCAGCGCCTCCTCGCCGGGATCCACGACCACGCTGGCGCGGGCGTCGAACTCCAACCCCGAGACCTCGACGAAGCCCATGATGCCGGAGCCGCCGACATGCCGGGCGTAGACCTCGTACACCTTGCCCTGGTTGATGAAGGCGATGCGGTAGAGCGGTCTGGCGACCATGCTCAATCCTCGTCCGGCCAGCAGGTGACGCTGGCGGTGCAGGTCTCGGCGATCTCGATGCGCGAGACGCGCACGCGCCCGTCGTTCAGGCGGCGGCCCATTTCTTCCAGCAGCACGCGGGCCACGTTCTCGCTGGTGGGATTGATGGCGTCAAACGGCGGGATGTCGTTCAGGTTGTAGTGATCCCAGCCCGCCAGCACCGCCTTGAGCTCGCGCTTGAGCACCTTGTAGTCCACGCCCATGCCGAGCGCGTCGAGTTCGCGGCAGGTCACGAACAGCCGCACGTGCCAGTTGTGGCCGTGCAGCCGGGCGCAGTCGCCATCGTAGCCGCGTAGCTGGTGCGCGGCCGCGAAATGGGTCTCGATGCACAGCTCAAAGCGGGGCACGCGTCAGGCTCCCGGCGGCAGCATGGCGATGGCCACGTCGCGGCCCTCGGCGATGAGGATGTTGTAGGTGCGGGCGGCGGAGCGGCTGTCCATGCACTCGAAGCCGATGCGGTTCAGGCCCAGCCACTCCAGCATGGCGGCGGGCGGGAAGGCGGTGACGCGTCCCGTGCCGATGAGCAGCACCTCCGGCGGATCGGCGGCGAGGGCTTGCAGGTGCTCGGGCGCGAGTTCCGCCAGGCGAGCCGGCCCCCACGGTGCCTCCAGACGCCCCCGGTGGATGATGAGGCCGGTGGCGATGCGTTCGTCGCCCACTTGCAGGAAGCTGTCGCCGTAGGCGCGGAAGACCGGCGTGCCTTCCTTCGGCTGCGGCGTGACGTCGCCCGGCAGGCTCGGGCTCAGGGCCTCGCCTCCAGTTCGCGGGTTTCCTCCTCGCTGGCCTTGAAGCGCCCGGCCAGCGCCAGCATGATGGGGCTGGCGACGAAGATGGAGGAATAGGTGCCGACGATGATGCCGGCCAACAGCGCCATCGCAAAGCCGTGGATCACCTCGCCGCCCAGGAAGAACAGCGCCACCACCACCAGCAGCGTGGTCAGCGAGGTCATCAGGGTGCGGGCCAGCGTCTGGTTGATGGCGGCGTTGGCCACGTCGGCCTCGGAGTCCGGGTTCTTTTTCTTGCGGTTGGCGGCCAGGTTCTCGCGGATGCGGTCGAAGACGACGATGGTGTCGTTCAGCGAATAGCCGATGACGGTGAGCAACGCCGCCACCACCGGCAGGTTGAACTCGGCCCCGGTGAGCGAGAACAGCCCCAGCACGATGGTCACGTCGTGCACCAGCGCCGCGTCCGCGCCCAGCGCGAACCGCAGCTCGAAGCGCACGGTGACGTAAAGCAGGATGGCCACCATCGCGATCAGCACGGCCATGATGCCGGCGCGGGTGAGCTCGCGACCCACCTGCGGGCCGACGTACTCGACCCGGCGCATCGTCACTTCGCTCTTGCCGAAGCGCTTGGACAGCGCGCCCAGCACGGCGGTGCTGATGGTGGAGGACTTCTCGCCCGCCTTGTTCTGCACGCGGATCAGGATTTCATCCGGCGCGCCGTATTCCTGAATCACGGCCTGGCCGTAGCCGGCGGGCTTCAGCGCCTGGCGCACGTCGGCGATGGCCGGCGGGTGCTGGAACTTCACCTCCACCAGCGTGCCGCCGGTGAAGTCGATGCCGAAGTTCAGCCCCTTGACGACGAGCAGGACGATGGAGGCCAGCACGAGCAGGCCCGAGAGGGCCAGCGCCGGCTTGCGCCGGCCGATGAAGTCGAAATGGGTGTCGGGACGGATCAGTTGCATGTCGGCAGGTCCTCAGATGCTCAGCGATTCAACGCGGCCGCGACGCTCCAGGAATAGGGCGATGACCGCGCGGGTGAAGGTGATGGCCGTGAACATCGAGGCTAGGATGCCCACCGACAGCGTCACCGCGAAGCCCTTGACCGGCCCGCTGCCGAACTGGAACAGCACGATGGCGGCGATCAGCGTCGTGATGTTGGCGTCCACGATGGTGGTGAAGGCCTTGTCGTAGCCGCCGTCGATGGCCGCCAGCGGCGTCTTGCCCAGGTGCAGCTCCTCGCGAATGCGCTCGAAGATGAGCACGTTTGCGTCCACGGCCATGCCGATGGTCAGCACGATGCCGGCCATGCCGGGCAGCGTCAGCGTGGCGCCGATCATGCTCATCGCGGCCACGATGAGCAGCATGTTGAAGGCCAGCGCGAGATCGGCCACGAGGCCGAAGGCGCGGTAATAGATGGCCATGAACACCAGCACCAGGATGCCGCCGATGATGATGGAGTTCATGCCCTGTTCGACAGAGTCCTTGCCGAGGCTCGGGCCGATGGAGCGCTCCTCCACCACCTTGACCGGCGCCGGCAGGGCGCCGGCGCGCAGCACGATGGCCAGGTCGTGCGCCTCCCGCGGCGTGAAGCTGCCGGTGATCTGCGCCCGGCCGCCGGAGATGCGCTCGCGGATGACCGGCGCGGACTGCACCACGCCCTCGAGAATGATGGCGAAGCGCTCGCCGACGTGCGCCTTGGTCAGCTTGTCGA
>JALVTX010000196.1 GCA_027035825.1 Mariprofundaceae bacterium | reverse complement strand
GTGTCCGGCTTTCACGGCATGGTGGCCTCGGGCACCACGGCCAAGCAACTGGACAAGGAAACGGATGCGCCGTTCGTCGGCTATGTCGGCATGATTGGCGAATCCCTGCTGGCCATGCTGGCGGTGCTGGCGACGACGGCCGGCGCCTTCACCAGCCGCGCGCAGTGGGCCAGCTTCTACGGTTCCTGGCATAAGGCCGCGGGCTTGCACCAGAAGCTCGGCGTGTTCATCCAGGGCAACGGCCAGTTCGTGCATCAGCTCGGCGTGCCGCTGGACATGGCCGAGGCGTTCATCAGCGTCGTCGTCGTGGCCTTCGCGATGACCTCCGTGGACACCGGCACGCGGCTGTTGCGCTTTAACATCGAGGAGATCGGTCAGACGCTGGGATTGAAAATCCTCGGCAACCGCTACGTGGCGACGCTGCTGGCGGTGGCGGCCATCGGCTTCTTCGCCTTCTTCAAGGTGAACGGCAAGCCGGCCGGGTTGTTCCTGTGGACGCTGTTCGGCACCACGAACCAGATTCTGGCGGGCCTGACGCTGCTGACGGTCACGATCTACCTGTATCGCAAGCGCAAGCCGATTCTCTACACGCTGCTGCCGATGCTGCTGGTGATCTTCTTCCTGATCGCGCTGGCGATGGGCGTGTTCGTGCTGGTGATCTCCGGCCTGTTCGCCGCGCCCGATCCGGCGCACGTGCCGGCCACCGCGCATCCCGAGGCGGTGTTCCCCACCTATTCGCTGATGCTGATCGCGATGGTGATTGGCTTCCTGATCTATCGCAAAAACTGGCCGTTGTGGCCGCTCATCGGCCTGGGCTTCGTGCTGATGCTGGTGACGACCTGGATGGGCCTGTACCTGCCGGTGACCGGCGTCTCGGCGTCCACCTGGAGCTGGACGCTGCTCGTCTATGCCTTCGCCGCCAGCGTGCTGCCGGTGTGGCTATTGCTGCAACCGCGCGACTTTCTGAACTCGCTCTTGTTGTATCTGGCGATGTTCGCGATGCTGGCCGGCTTCTTCATCATGCGGCCGGACTGGGTGGCGCCGATGGTGAACCCACATCCCGAGGGCGCGCCGTCGCTGTTCCCGTTCCTGTTCATCGTGATTGCCTGCGGCGCGGTGTCCGGCTTTCACGGCATGGTGGCCTCGGGCACCACGGCCAAACAACTGGACAAGGAGACGGACGCGCCGTTCGTCGGCTATGTGGGCATGATCGGCGAATCCCTGCTGGCCATGCTGGCGGTGCTGGCGACGACGGCCGGCGCGTTTACCAGCCGCGCGCAGTGGGCCAGCTTCTACGGTTCCTGGCATCAAGCCGCGGGCCTGCACCAGAAGCTCGGCGTGTTCATCCAGGGCAACGGCCAGTTCGTGCATCAGCTCGGCGTGCCGCTGGACATGGCCGAAGCGTTTATCAGCGTGGTGGTCGTGGCCTTCGCGATGACCTCCGTGGACACCGGCACGCGGCTGTTGCGCTTCAACATCGAGGAGATCGGCCAGACGCTGGGGCTGAAGATTCTCGGCAACCGCTTTGTCGCGACGCTGGTGGCG
>JALVTX010000195.1 GCA_027035825.1 Mariprofundaceae bacterium | reverse complement strand
GTCATCGCAATCGGGCGCACGCGCTTGCCCGTGCCAGCCTGCACCGCATCCATGACCTCGGTCGTGGTCAGCGCCGCGCCCTTGGCCTGCCTGCGCGCGTCCACTTCCTGATCGATGAAGGTGAGCACCAGCACGCCAATCTCGGCTGCCACGCCGGCCAGTGCGATGAAGCCGACGCCGACGGCCACCGAGATATTGAAGCCCAGCCAGTACACCAGCCAGAAGCCGCCGATCAGCGCGAACGGCACGGCCAGCATCACGATCACGGGCGCGACGAGGTTGCGGAAGTTGAAGTAGAGCAGCAGGAAGATCGCGACCAGCGTCAGCGGGATCACGATCTTCAGCCTGGCCGAGGCGCGCTCCATGTATTCGAACTGCCCCGACCAGCCGATGGCATAGCCCGGCGGCAGCTTGACCTTCTCCGCGATGGCCTTCTTGGCCCTGGCGACATAGCCGCCGATATCCGAGGTCTTGATGTCCACGTAAATCCAGGCATTGGGGCGCGCGGCCTCGCTCTTGATGGAAGGCGGGCCGCCGATGAGCCGGATGTCGGCCACCTGCGCCAGCGGGATCTGCGCCCCCGTGGGCGTGGGGATGAGCACGCGCTTCAGCGCCTCGATGTTGTCCCGGTAAGCGCGCGGGTAGCGCAGGTTCACCGGGTAGCGCTCCAGCCCCTCGACGGTTTGCGTGACGTTCATGCCGCCGATGGCCGATTGAATCACGTCCTCGACGTCGCCGATGGTCAGGCCGTAGCGCGCGGCCTCCTTGCGCTTGATGCGGAAGTCCACGTAGTGGCCGCCGACGGCCCGGTCACCGAAGGCCGAGAGCGTGTCCGGCAGGCCCTTGAGCACGTCCTCGATCTGTTCGGTCAGCCGTTGCAGCGTCGCCAGATCGGGGCCGGATACCTTGATGCCGATCGGCGTCTTGATGCCGGTGGAGAGCATGTCGTTGCGCGTCTTGATGGGGTAGGTCCAGGCATTGGCCAGCCCCGGGAAGTGGATGGCTTTGTCCATCTCGTTCATCAGTTCGCGCGTGGTCTTGCCTGGATCGGGCCACTGCCCGCGCGGCTTGAGCTGGATGATCGTCTCGATCATCGACAGCGGCGCGGGGTCGGTCGAGGTTCCCGCCCGGCCCACCTTGCCGAACACGGTTTCCACCTCGGGGAAGGTCTTCAGAATCCGGTCGGTCTGCTGGAGCATCTCCTTCGCCTTGGTGATGGACACGCCGGGGAAGGTGGTGGGCATGTACAGGATGTCGCCCTCGTCCAGCGGCGGCATGAATTCGCTGCCGAGCCGGGACACCGGCCAGGCGGCGCTGACCAGCAACGCCAGCGCGATGCCAAGCGAAATCCACTTGCCCCGCAGGGTGACATCCAGCGCCGGCTTGTGCAGCGCCATGAGCAGGCGGTTCACCGGGTTCCTGTGCTCCGGCATGATCTTGCCGCGGATGAAATACCCCATCAGCACCGGCACCAGGGTGACGGCCAGCACGGCGGCGCCGAGCATGGCGTAGGTGGCGGTGAAGGCCAGCGGCTTGAACAAGCGTCCTTCCTGCGCCTCCAGCGTGAACACCGCGGCATAGGACACGGTGATGATGACCAGCGAGAAGAACAGCGCCGGTCCGACTTCCTTCGCCGCCGCGCCGACCGCGCGCCAGCGCTCGGGAATGGTCAGCGGCGCTTGCTTGTCGGCCTCGGCGTGCTCCAGGTGCTTGTGCGCGTTCTCGATCAGCACGATGGCGCCGTCCACCATCGCGCCCAGCGTAATCGCGATGCCGCCCAGGCTCATGATGTTCGCGGCCAGCCCCTGCGACTGCATCAGGATGAACGCGATCAGCACGCCAAGCGGCAGCGTGATGATGGCCACGAGCGCGCTTCGTGCATGCATCAGAAACAGCATGCAGACCAGCGAAATGACGATGAATTCCTCCAGCAGCTTGTCCTTGAGATTGTCCACTGCGCGTTCGATCAGGCTGCTGCGATCATAGACCGGCACGATTTCCACGCCGTCCGGCAGGCCGGCCTTGAGCTCCGCAAGCTTCTCGCGCACCCGCTTGATGACCTCCAGCGCGTTTTCGCGGTAACGCATCACGATCACGCCGCCGGCCACCTCGCCCTCGCCGTTCAGCTCGGCGAGCCCGCGCCGCAGCTCAGGGCCCAAGTGCACGTCGGCCACGTCCTTCACATAGATAGGCGTGCCGCGCTGATCCACGCCGATGGGGATGTTGCGGATGTCGTCGATGGACTTGATGTAGCCCAGCGCCCGCACCATGAATTCGCTCTCCGCCATCTCGATCAGGCGGCCGCCGACATCGTTGTTGCTGCGCCGGATGGCGTGTTTCACCTTCGAGAGCGGTATGTGATAGGAGGCCAGTTTGTTCGGATCCACCTCCACCTGGTACTGCTTCACATAGCCGCCGACGCTGGCGACCTCGGAGACGCCGGGCACCGTTTGCAGCGCGTAGCGCAGATACCAGTCCTGGATGGAGCGCAGTTCGGCCAGGTCGTGCTTGCCGCTCTTGTCCACCAGCGCGTATTCATAGACCCAGCCCACGCCGGTGGCGTCCGGCCCCAGCGTCGGCGTGACGCCCTGCGGCAGGAACTTGGCGGCATAGTTCAGGTATTCCAGCACCCTGGAACGCGCCCAGTACATGTCCGTGCCGTCCTCGAAGATGATGTACACGAACGAGAAGCCGAAGAACGAATAGCCGCGCACCACCTTGGCGTGCGGCACGGCCAGCATCGAGGTGGTCAGCGGGTAGGTGACCTGATCCTCGACCACCTGCGGCGCCTGTCCCGGGTACTTGGTGAAGATGATGACCTGTACGTCGGACAGATCGGGAATCGCGTCCAGCGGCATCTTCTTGATGGCTAGGGCGCCGGCGACGATCAATAGCGCCGTGGCCATGAACACCAGGAAGCGGTTCTTCAGCGAGGAATCAATGATGCGTCCGATCATGGCTGGATTCCCTTACCACGAAGGCACAAAGACACGGAGAAGAAGACGTTATTCATGGGCCTTGCCTCCCGCGGGCATCTTCATGCCCTTCATGTCCATGTCTTTCTTTGTGTCTTTGTGACTTTGTGGTGAATTCTCCTGTTTCGGCGCGACCATCTTCGCCGCCGCCTCCTTCAGCGAGGACTCGGAGTCGATCAGGAACTGCGCCGAGGTGACGACGATCTCGCCGTCATGGACGCCGCCCAGCACCTCGACCATATCGCCGTTGCTCACGCCCAGCCGCACCGTGCGTGGTTCGAAGCGTCCCGGCCCCGTCTGCACGAACACCTTGGGCTTGCGCCCGGTGCGGATCACCGCCTGCTCGGGAATGGTCAGGGCCATCTTGCGACGGCTCGCATGCAGCATCACGTCGGCAAACATATCCGGCTTGAGCAGGCCGTCGCGGTTGTCGAATTCCAGCCGCACCTTGTTGGTGCGCGTCTTCGGATCGAGGTAGGGATAGATGTAGGTGATCTTGCCCTTGAACACGCGGCCGGGCAGCGAAACCAGCCGCATCTCGGCCACATCGCCCACGCGCACCCAGGGCAGCTCGTATTCGTAGATGTCCACGTAGGTCCAGATGCGCGACAGATCGGCGATGGTGTAGAGCTCCGTGGCCGGCGTCACATGGCTGCCTTCGCGCGCGCCCACCTTGAGCACGATGCCCGCCGCCGGCGAGTGGATGTGCAGCGACTTCATGATCTTCCGCGTGCGCTCCAGCTTGCGAATCTGGTGCGGCGGCACGTCCAGCAGCTCCAGCCGCTCGCGCGTCGAGCGCAGCAGGTCGAGCGCGCCCTTGCGCACGTCCGGGAAGGGGCTGTGCTCCAGCGTTTCCGCGTTCTTCAGCGCCAGCAGGTATTCCTCCTCGCTGGCCACGAGCTGCGGCGAATAGATGGAGAGCAACATCGTGTCCGGTTTCACCGCCGCGCCCGTGTCGCTCACGAACACCTTTTCCACCCAGCCGGACACCTTCGGGTGCAGGCGGGTGAGCCGCTCCTCGTCATAGGCGATGCGGCCGGTGGTCTGGATCAGTCGCGAGATGGCGCGCTTTTGGGCCCGGGCCGTGCGCACGCCGATGGACTGCACCACGGTGGGGTCGATCACCACCGTTCCGGGCGTGGCGCTGCCGCCGCCATTCAGGTCCTCGGGATAGACGGGGATGTAGTCCATGCCCATCTCGTCCTTGGCCGGCACCGGCGAGGTGATGCTCGGGTTCATCGGATTGCGGTAGAACAGCGGCTTGCGCTCGGATTTGGCCTGCGTGCCGGCGCCGGGTGCCGCGCCCTTGCCGGACAGCCAGTAGCCCGCGCCAATGCCGGCAAGCAGCACGGCCAGGATGATGAGACCGTTTTTCATCTTCATGGGTTTTGCTCCTGTGGGGTCGATGGTTGCACGGCTTGGCCGATGGCGGCCTCCAGGCGCGCCCAGGCCTGCCAGGCCTGGCTGGTGGCCAGCCAGTAGCGGGTTTCGTAGTCGTAGAGGGTGATCTGGGCGCGCACGAGGTTCAGGAAGTCCACCTTGCTGACTTGGTAGCCCGCCAGCATCGAGGCCACGGTCTGGCTGGCCTGCGGGATGATGCCGGTCTTGAACAGACGCGCCTGCTCGCGCGCCTTGCGGTAGTCGGCCAGGGCCTGCGAGACCTCGGCCATCACCGCATCGCGCAGATCCTGGCGGGTGAATCCGGCCCTGGCCTTCTCGGCCCTGGCCTGTTCCAGCGCCCGGTCCTGCTTGCTGTCGGTGAAGATGGGCAGGTTCATGCTCAGGCCGAAGGAGGCGAAATCGGCGCGTGGCGTCGTGCGGCCGGTGTTGTTGCCCTGGCGGAAGCCGTAGGCCGCGCCGAGGCGGAAGTCCGGGTAGTAGTCCTTCTCGGCCAGTTCCACGCGAGCCTCGGCCGCGGCGATGATCTTGTCCTGCCTGGCCAGCAAGGGGCGGCGGGCCAGCGCCGTCTCCAGCAGCCGCCTTTCCTCCGGCGGGGCCGGCAGGGCGGCCGGCGCGGACTCCGGCAGCACCACCGGCGTATCGGCCGCGCGGCCGAGCCAGGCGTTCAGGCGCGCCACGGCCTGTTCGCGCGCGCCCTTCAGTCGAATCTCGGCGTCCAGCAGCTTGGAGAGCTCCACCTGCGCCAGCAGCACGTCCTGTTGCAGGCCCTTGCCGACCTTGTACTTGGTCTGGGCGATGGTGATGAACTGGCGAAGAAGCGTCTGGTTGCGGCGCACGATGGCGATGGCGCGGTCGAGGTAGAAGATGTTCCACCACTCGATGCGCACGTTGCGGGCCAGCTTCAGCCGGTACTCGTCCACGTCCAGCCGCGTCGCCTCGGCCAGACGCTCGGCGGCCGTCTTTCTCAAATCGAGCTTGCCGGGAAAGGGAATGTCCTGGCTCAGGCCCACGCGCAGCTGGGTCATGTTTTCCTGCGTCGTGGAAAACGTGTCCACCGGCAGGTTCAGCGCATCGAGGCTAAGCCTCGGGTCGGGCAGGCTGCCGGCTTGCGGCGGCGCCTCGGCCGCCGCTTTGGCGCGCGCGGCGGCGGCGGAGAGGCCCGGATTGTTCTTCAGCGCCAGCGCCAGCGCTTTCTCCAGCGTGAGCGTGGGCGATGCCGTCCCGGACGGATTCGGGGCGGCGGTCGCCTGCGCGGCAACGAGCAGCAGGGCCAGGGCCCAGGGGATTTGACGCATACCATGCCTCCTGATGATGAATGTCCCGTGCGGGAATGGCGCGCGTGCGCCGCGGCGCGAGCAGGTCGCGCCCGGTTCAGGAGGCGAAAATCAGATTCGGATGCGGAGGGTCTGTCGGAAGATCAGCGCCGCGCTGTCCGGCGGCGCGCCCAGTTCGGTGCGAATGCCTTCTTCCAGGTTGGGAAGAGCGGATGATGCCGGTAGGGCCTGGGGCTCCGGCAGGATGGCCAGCATGGCCAGCGATGGCGCGTCAAACGCGGGCACGGCGGCCAGCGCCGCGCTGGGCGTCTGGCAGTGATCGCAATGCGGCATGCCGAACGGCGCGTCGTGTCCGGGTTCGGCAGGCATGTCCATCGGGCAGATGGCGCGGGCCATCTCGTGCGCGGCGGGCATTTCGCCGGCCTGAGCCTGCGGCAAGGCGCAGAACCCGAACGCCAGCGCCTGCACCGCAAAGCTTGCCAGCATGGCAAGCCCGGTGCGCCGCATGCGAGTCATCAGTCGAACCATGCGCGCAGCTTAGTCATGCCCGCATGAAAGTTCAATGAACTCGCCGCCAGAGGCCGGCCAGGAGCGGGCCGGTGATGTTGTGCCAGATGCTGAATACCGCGCCGGGCAGCGCGGCCAGCGGGCCGAAGTGGGCGGTGGCCAGCGCCACGGCCAGTCCCGAGTTCTGCATGCCGACCTCGATGGCGACCGTGCGCCTCCTCGCGGGCGGCTGGCCGGCGTGCTTCGCTCCCAGCCAGCCCAGCATGAGCCCGGCGGCGTTGAGCAGCGCCACCACGGCCAGCACCGGCACGCCAACGCTGGCCAGGCGCTCATGGTTCAGACCCGTGACCACGCCGACGATCCAGGCGATGACCAGCATCGAAAAGAGGGGCAGCAATCCGTGCAGCACCAGTCGTCCCGGGTTCCAGAAGGCGCGGATAGCCACGCCCGCCAGCACCGGCAGCAGTACGATGCGCGCCACCGCCAGCAACAGGGGAATCGGGTGCACAGGCATCCAGGCCGAGGCCAGCAGCCAGACCCACAGCGGCGTCATCAGCGGCGAGAGCAGCGTGGAGGCGGTGGTCATGGCCACGGAGAGCGGCACGTCGCCGCGCGCCAGCCAAGTG
>JALVTX010000194.1 GCA_027035825.1 Mariprofundaceae bacterium | reverse complement strand
ATGGCGAATCTTCGACATATCTGTATCTTATGCCGCGACGGGGCGGCGGGTAAAGAGACGAGGTGAGCATGGAACAGACGGCCACGGTGATCGCGGTGAAGGGCGGGATGGCGCTGGTGCGCGCGCGACGCGCCTCGGCCTGCGGGGACTGCGCCGGCCAGTCCGCCTGCGGCACGCTGGGTTCGTGGCGACAGCGCACGGCCGAGATGTGGGTGTTCAACCAGGCTGGCGCGCGCGTGGGCGACGTGGTGACGGTGGAAGCGCCCGAGGGCGCGCTGCTTCGCGCGGCGGCGAGACTGTATGGCGCGCCGATGGCGGGGTTTTTCGTTGCCGGTTTCCTGGCGCTGGCCCTGGCGCGGCGGTGGGGCGCCCTCCATGCCGATGCCTGGGCGGCGCTGGCGGCCTTGGGCGGCATGGCCGCCACGCTGGGCTACATGCGCATCCGCCACGCCCGCGCCAGGGGGGGGCAACGGGCGACAAAGGCCGCGGCGCTGGATGATGCGCGCATCGTGCGCGTGCTGGCGACCGCGCCGGATTCGTCCATGCCGGATGCAGCCGCTGGGCGGCGCTGACATTCCCGCAGCGCTCGGGCGGATTTATTCATTTGTTTTTCATCCGGCGGCGGCCAGAATGGCCGCCGCGATTTCTGGCAATCCATGCGAACGAAGGAGCGTGAACGTGACGAAGGCCCCCATGTTTCCCCGGATGTTTCCCCGTATCCTGATGCTGGCGGCGATGCTGGCCGTCGCCACGCCGGCGCGCGCCATTCCCGACAGCTTCGCCGACCTGGCCGCGGCCCAGGCGCCGGCCGTGGTCAACATCAGCACCACGCAGGTGGTGCGCGGGCGTCCCGGCCTGCCGCCGGGCTTCGGCTTCCCCGAGGGTTCGCCGTTCGACCAGTTCTTTCACGATTTCTTCAAGAACATGCCCATCCCGCCGCAGGAGCGGCATGCGCTGGGCACCGGCTTCATCATTTCGTCCGATGGTTATATCGTCACCAACAATCACGTGATCGAGGGCGCGGACGAGATCGTCGTCAAGCTCAAGAGCGGCAAGGAATACAAGGCCAGGCTCATCGGCACCGACGACAAGCTCGACGTGGCGCTGCTCAAGATCAAGGCCAGGGGCCTGCAAACAGTGCGCCTGGGCGATTCCGACCGCGCCCGCGTGGGCGACTGGGTGGTGGCCATCGGCAATCCGTTTGGCCTGGAGCAGACGGTGACCGCCGGCATCATTTCCGCCAAGGGACGAGTGATCGGCGCCGGGCCCTATGACAACTTCATCCAGACCGACGCGGCCATCAATCCGGGCAACTCCGGCGGGCCGCTGTTCAACGTCAAGGGCGAGGTCGTGGGCATCAACACGGCCATTTACTCGCGCAGCGGCGGCAACCTGGGCATCGGCTTCGCCATTCCCATCAACCTGGCGCGGCCGGTCATCGAGGAGCTACGCCGCACCGGGCACGTGACGCGGGCGCGGCTGGGCGTGTACATCGCCGAGGTGGACAAGGCCACGCAGCAGGCGCTGAAGCTGAAGAACCGCAACGGGGCGCTGGTGCGGCAGGTCATCAACGGCTCGGCGGCGGACAAGGCCGGCATCAAGCCCGGCGATGTCATCGTCGCCGTGGACGGCCGCCCCATCCAGCACATGCACGATCTGCCGATTCGCATCGCCCAGCACAAGCCGGGGGACAAGGTGAGCATCGGGCTGATTCGCGACGGCAGGCCGATGACGCTGGTGGTGACGGTGGAGAAGATGGCCGAGACGGCCGCCGCCGGCGGCAAGCGCGAAAGGCAGCAGCCGAAACTGGGCCTGATGCTGCGCGACCTGGACAAGGACACGGCCGGGAAACTGCACGCGCGCGTGAAGCAGGGCGTGGTGGTGGAGCAGGTGCAGCCGGGCTCGCCGGCGGCCTTCGCCGGCATCGAGCCGGGCGACGTGATCTACCAGGTCAACCGCAAGCCGGTGGCCAACCTCCGGCAGTTCAGCCGCATGGCGCGTCGCTTCAAGCCGGGCGACGTGGTGCAGCTGCTGCTGGATCGGCACGGCAACATCATGTTCTTCGTCATCCGTCTGCCGCGCGAACCGCGCCGCTGACGCGGGAGGAGAGCGAGGATGTGGAAGCGTTGGGTGGCCGCGGCGGGCCTGCTGGTCGCCGTGGGCCTGGGAGCATGGCATTACCTGCCGGACGCCCCGACCAAGGTGGAGGAAGGCGCGGTGGCGCCTGACTTCATGCTCAAGGACTTGAACGGGGTCGCCCGCGGCCTGCCCAAGGGCGAGGTGGTGCTGCTCAACTTCTGGGCCACGTGGTGCCCGCCCTGCCGGCAGGAAATGCCCTCGATGGTCAGTCTCTATCAGCGCCTGAAGGATCACGGCCTGAAGGTGGTGGCCGTCTCCGTGGACAGGAACCTGAGCGACCTGACGGGCTTCGTGCGCGAGTACGGCATTCCGTTCGAGGTGCTGCACGACGCCGATGCCAGCGTGTCGCATCGCTACGGGGTCTATCGCTATCCCGAGACCTTCATCATTGACCGCACGGGCAGGGTGCGCACGCACGTGATCGGGATGATGAACTGGATGGATCCCGTCGTGGTGAAGGCGTTGCAGGCCATGCTCATCGAGAAGCCCAAGGGATAAGGCCCGGCCATTGGGGGAGGGAAGGCTGAGCGGGAACCAGGCGGGGGAACGCGTCGAGGCCCTGCGCGCCGAGATTGAGCGGCTGCGCGCCGAACTTCGGGAACACAACTACCGCTACTATGTGCTTGATCGTCCCGTTGTTTCCGACCCGGAATACGATGCGCTCAAGCGCCGGCTGATCGAGCTTGAGGAACGCCTGGGCGAACCCGTTCCGCCCGATTCGCCCTCGCGCACGGTGGGCGCGCCGCCCGCCTTCCGTCCCGTCCGGCACCCGAGCCGGATGCTGTCGCTGGACAATGCGATGAGGGAGGAACACGTTCGGAAGTTCGTTGACGATGTGGAACGCAGACTCGGTGGCGAACGGCATGCGTTTGTGGCCGAGCCGAAGATCGATGGCCTGGCCGTGAATCTCTGCTACCGCTTCGGCGTGCTGGAGCTGGCCGCCACGCGTGGTGATGGCGTGACCGGCGAGGACGTGACGCCGAATGCCCGGCGCATCGCGGACATTCCGGCTGAACTTCCCTCGCCCGCCACGGAAATCGAGTTGCTGGAGATTCGCGGCGAGGTGTATATGCCGACGGCCGTGTTCGATGCGCTCAACGAAGCGCGCATCAGGGAAGGGGAGAAACTGTTCTCCAAGCCGCGCAATGCGGCTGGCGGCAGCCTGCGCAACAAGGATCCGGACGTGACCGAGCGGCACGGCCTGCGTTTCTTCGCCTATGCAGCTGGAGTGGGCGGCGACCGGCTGGCGGATAGCCAGTCCAGTTTGCTGCGGGTCTGCGAACGGCTCGGGCTGCCGGTGCAGGAATGGAGGGCATGCGCCGACGTGACCGAACTGCTGGATTTCTATCGCGACTTGCTCCGCCGGCGCGAGCACTATCCCTATGAAATCGACGGCGTGGTTTACAAGGTGGACCGCTTTGACCAGCAGCGGCGGATCGGAGGAACCGAGCATCACCCGAACTGGGCCATCGCGCACAAGTTTCCCGCGGACGAGAAAACGACGGTGCTCCGGCGTGTCGTCTGGCAGGTGGGGCGCACTGGCGCGATCACGCCGGTGGCCGAGTTCGAGCCGGTGAGGCTGGCCGGCGCGACGGTCTCGCGCGCCTCGCTGCACAACCCCGATCAGATTGCGCGGCTGAATGTCAGGATCGGCGCCCGTATCCTCGTCCGGCGCGCGGGTGATGTGATTCCCGAGGTGGCCGATGTGGTCGAACCGGGTGAGGGCCCGGTTGTGGAGCCACCAGCGCGTTGCCCGGCATGCGGGGCCTTGGTCTATCGGGAGGAGGACGAGGCCGTCATCCGGTGTTCGGGCGGATTGTCGTGCCCTGCCCAGCTGGTGGAGCGGCTGATTCACTTCGCGAGCCGCGGCGCGATGGACATCGAGGGCTTGGGCGATCGGCTGGCCAGCTTGCTCGTCGAGCGTGGTCTGGTCTCCAGCATTGCCGATGTTTACGCGCTTCCCTTTGACGAAATCGAAAGTTGGGAAGGGTTCGGGCCGAAGAAAGTGACCGCCTTGCGGGAAGCGCTTGAAACGTCGAAGCATCGCCCCTTCGAGCGCGCATTGTTCGCGCTCGGCATTCCGCATGTGGGCGCGGTCGTCAGCCGGGAGATCGCGGCGGCCTTTGGGGTCTGGGATGATTTCGTGGCGGAAATGACCCGGGCCGCTGATCTGGCCGGACGGCTTGACGACGAGCATGCCCGCAGGCTCAACGAGGCTTTTCCGAAGAGCAGCGCCATCAAGAAAAGGAGCGACGCGCTTGAAAAACTCGCGTTTGCCATTCGCCAGCTCAGCGAAGGGGCGGATAAGGCAAGAGAGGTGTTGCCTGGCGAAATGCATCCGCTGATTGATGTGCTTGGGCATCTCCAGTCCATCCCCGGCGTTGGCGAGGAGGTGGCCGTGAGCCTCCTGCATTTCTTCATGGAACCGCACAATCGCAAGGTGCTTGATCAGCTGCGCGAGCGTGGCGTGCGACCGGAGGTAAGAACGGTATCTGATGCCGATGCGCCGAAGCCGCTGGCTGGCCGCACCTACGTGCTGACGGGCACGCTGTTGGGCTTCACGCGCGATGAGGCCAAGGCGCGGCTGGAGGCGCTGGGCGCGCGGGTGAGTTCCAGCGTATCGCGCAAGACCACGGCGGTGATTGCCGGCGAGAACCCCGGCTCCAAGCTGGCCAGGGCGGAGAAGCTGGGCGTGCCGGTGCTGGACGAGTCAGCGCTGGTCGCGCTTCTGGAGGGCGGCGGCGCGGCGTAGGACGCCGGCGCCGAAGCGCTCGCGCACGGCATCCGCCGCCGCATCCACCCTGGGGCGGGGCGACGGCGCGGCGAACAGCTCCGGCTGCGATACGCGCTCGCCCAGCCTGTCCACGCCCATCCCGATGAGCCGCACGGGGCGTCCGCTCCAGCTTGCGTCCAGCAGTTGTCGCGCCGCGCCCCACAGCGCATCCGTGGCGTCGGTCGGCGCGGCGAGTTTTCGGTGGCGCGTGATGGTGCGGAAATCGTCGTAGCGCAGCTTCAGTTCCACGCCGCTGGCCGTCCGGCCCAGGCGGCGCAGCCGGAAACCCACCTCCTCCACGGCCGCCAGCAGGCTGGCGCGCAGGATGCCGGCATCCTCCACGTCCTTGGCGAAGGTGCGTTCGTGCGAGATGGATTTCGCTTCGCGGTCGGACGTGACGGGCCGGTTGTCCTCGCCCCGGGCCAGCGCCGCCAGCCGCGTGGCGGCGCGCGCGCCGAAGGCGGCTTCCAGCCGGGATGCGGGCGCCAGCCGCAGCTCGCGGACGCGACGAATGCCCAGCCGATCCAGCTTCGCCTGCGCCGCGCGGCCCACGCCCGGCAGGCGGGAGACGGGCAGCGCGTCCAGGAAGGCGGTGAGGTCGTCGGGCGCGACGACGAATCCGTCGGGCTTGTCCAGGTCGCTGGCAATCTTGGCCGCGAGCTTGTTCGGGCCGATGCCGACCGAGGCGGTCAGCCCGGTCTCGGCGCGGATGTCGGCCTTGATGCGGCGGCCGATGGCCTCCGCCCCGCCGAAGAGGCCGAGGCTTTCGGTGATGTCCAGGTAGGCTTCGTCCAGCGACAGCGGCTCGACCAGCGGCGTGTAGCGCGAGAACACGGCGCGGATGCGCGCCGAAACCTCGCGGTAGCGCGGAAGCCTCGGCGGCATCACCACGGCCTCCGGGCACAGGCGCAGGGCCGTGCGCATCGGCATGGCGCTATGCACGCCGAAGCGGCGCGCGGCATAGCTGGCGGCGGCGACCACGCCGCGCGCCTCGGCCCGGCCGCCGACGATGACGGGCCTGCCGGCCAGCTCGGGCCGGTCGCGCTCCTCCACCGAGGCGAAGAAGGCGTCCATGTCCACGTGCAGGATGACGCGCCGGGAGGTCATGTCGTTTCGGAGCGGGAAGAACCCCGCCAGGGCGCTATGCCGGCGGGGCCAGCGAGGCCGCGGCGCGGGCGATGCGGTTCACCGCCTCTTCCAGCGTGGCCTGGTCCACGGCGTAGGAGATGCGCACATGGCCGGGCGCGCCGAAGGCCGTGCCCGGCACCAGCGCCACGCCGGCTTCTTCCAGCAGCCATTCGCAGACGGCCACGTCATCGGCCAGCTCGCGGCCGTCCGCCGTCTTCCGGCCCAGCCAGGGCCCGATGGCGGGGAAGACGTAGAACGCGCCTTGTGGCGTCAGGCAGTCCACGCCGGGGATGTCGTTCAGCGCCGCTACCAGCCACTCGCGGCGGGTTTCGTAGGTCGCCACCATCTCGCGCAGCTCGTCGTCCGGCCCGGTGAGCGCCGCCAGCGCCGCCTTCTGGGCGATGGAGCAGGGGTTGGAGGTGGACTGGCTCTGGATCTTGGTCATGGCGCGGATCAGGTGCTCGGGGCCGGTGCAGAAGCCGATGCGCCAGCCGGTCATGCACCAAGCCTTGGAGACGCCGTTCAGCGTGATGGTGCGTTCGGCCAGGTCGGGATTGACCTGCGCGAAGGTGAAGAAGCGGCGGCCATCGAAGAGAATCTTCTCGTACATGTCGTCGCAGGCCACGGCGACGTGGGGGTGGCGGCGGACGACCTCGCCCAGCGCCGCCAGCTCGGCCTCGTCATAGACCATGCCGGTGGGGTTCGAGGGCGAGTTGAGCATCACCAGCCGCGTGCGCTCGGTGAT
>JALVTX010000193.1 GCA_027035825.1 Mariprofundaceae bacterium | reverse complement strand
ACGGAGGACTGAGCGCGAAAGCTGGACGCGGCGCATCGCCATTGGCGGCCTGACCATCGCCATCGAATGCCGGGCCAGCGCCTGCCGGGCGGGCGTGGCGGCGCTGTTGCGTTCGTTCCCCGACGCCCCCCGAAGCGGAGCCGCGTCCCTCCGCTTCATGCTGGAGGAACAGGATGGCGACTTCCGCCTGGCGCTGGATGGCGAGCCGCTATGGGCAGGGCGCGATGCGGGCGAAACCGTCGCCGCCTTCGAGTTCCAGTTCTACAACCGCACGGTTCAGGCGCTGTTTCCGCCGCTGTTGTCGCTGCACGCGGCCACGGTGGAGGCCGGCGGCCGCGCCCTCGCCTTCGCCGGCAAATCCGGCGCCGGCAAGTCCAGCCTGTGCACGGCGGCGCTGCTGGACGGCGCGCGCTACCTGAGCGACGAGTTCACGCTGCTCGGCGTGGAGGGGGAGATTCACCCGTTCCCGAGGCCATTGCAGTGGGACGGCGGCGATCACCCCGTCTTCACGACCGGGGACATGGCCGCCGCCGGCTTCGAGCACTCGGGGTACCACTTTCCGGACCACGATGGCGTGACGCGCGATTCGCTGCTGTGGCATCCGCCGCGCGTGGCCCGCGAGCCGATGCGGGCGGGCTGCGTGTTCCTGCCTCGGTACGACCCGGATGCGCCGTCCGCCAGGCTCGCGCACCTGCCGCGCGCTCGGGGGCTGCTGGAGCTGGCCGCGCACGTCCACCAGCATCTCGGAGCCGGCGAGCGCATCCGCCTGCTGCACCAGTACCTGCCCGAAGGCGCGAGCATCCATCGCCTGACGTTCTCCGACTGCCGCGCCGCCTGGCGTGCGGCCGCCGCGCTCGCCGATCAGGCCCCCGCCCGCGTCAGTCAGTAAAGCCTTCCCGCCAGCCGCGCCAGGTTTCCCGCAGCATGGCGCGGTTTGCCGCGCCGTCGCGCGCATCCCACGCCCCCAGGCAGACATGGGCCGGATCCTCGCGCGTCCAGCGCCAGGCGCGCAGCGCGCAGTCCGCCAGCCGCCGCCAGCTGCCGCGCCCGCCGCCGGCCCAGGCCGGCGCGTGGTAGGGGTTGCCCACCATCCGCAGGTAACGCATGCGCGAGCGCTGCAACACGCACTCCCGGAGCGTCGCGCCCTCGGCGCAGATGCGGTGATAGGCTTGGAGAAAGCCCGCGCCGTCGGCCTCGGCGGCGCACATCCAGCCCGAGGGGCGGCGGTTGATTTCCAGCAGGTGCCAGACGCCGTCCTCGCCCTGCTTGCACTCCACCTCGGCGAAGCCCTGCCAGCCCAGCTCCGAGAGCAGCATGCACGCGCCCTCGTACAACTCCGGCAGCCACTCGGCGCGCGCCTCCACCGTCTCGCCGAAGGGGCCAAAGGGCCCGTCCGCCACAGCCAGCCGGCGGCCGGTGAAACCGCGCACCGGGCGGGAATCCGCATCCATCAACAGCATCGCCGTGGCCATGCGCGCCACCGGGCCGTCAATCCAGCGCTGCACGACCACCACCTCGTCGTCCGCGTGGGCCGCGTCATGCGCCGCCACGTG
>JALVTX010000192.1 GCA_027035825.1 Mariprofundaceae bacterium | reverse complement strand
GCGGAATGGACTTGGCGAACACGCCATTGACGTAAATCCCCAGCGAGGAATCCTCCCGCAGCCCGGCGCCATAGGCGAAATGCAGCCGCGTCACCACGCTCAATGGCGCCCGGCTGAACATGTCCGGGGCCATCCAGATGCTCAATGGAAACACGCCCCGCGGCCCGCGCAGCGTCCGGGTGTTCAGGCCCAGGCGGGCAAAGGTGTATATGGCGTCCGCCTCCAGCGGCTTGATGGCTCGCCCTTTTGGCGTCTCCACCTTGCGCACCTGGCTTGACGACATGTCCGTCAGCGCCTGACGCATGGCCGCGAAGGCCGCCACGCTCTTTTCCAGCCCCGCCGCATCCTTGCCGGCGATGACGAGCAGGAAGCGGCGCGGGTTGTCCGGCCTCGGCATAATGCGGATGCCATCGCCCTGGATGGCCGCGCCGCCCAGCACCGCGTTCACCGCCCGGTCTTCGCCGAACAGAATCGCGTCCATGTCCGGCCTCGGCAGCCGCCCCCGGCTGGCGCGCCCGAAGGCGATATGCAGCGGAAGAAAGCGCGCGTGCAGCGCGGCCGCCTGCGCCAGCATCGCCCCCAGCCGCCGCTTGCGGGCGTCCAGCTTTTCGCCCTCCGGGGTCATGATGACCAGCGGCAGGCTGTCCCACGCCCGGGCATCGAGCAGTTGATCGAGATCGCGCAGGGTGGGATGCACCGGCAGCTCCTCGAAATCCATCTCCAGGAAGGAGTCATCGCCGCGCACCCGCGTCCACAGCTCGGAGCTCCAGCCGTCCTCGCATTGCAGGGTGTAATGCTGGGCGGCGCGCAGCTCAAGCTTGTCGAACCCTGGGGTGAGAGCCTCGCCGTCAATCTCGATATCCATTTCATTGCGATTCAGCGCGGACGACAGCGCCTGCTCCCCCACCACGCGGCCGTTCAGCAACACGACCAGTTGCGAACGCGGCTCGATCAACGCCGATGAATTGTCGAACGCCAGATGCAGGTGCGCGTGGCGCACGCGAATGCGGTGGCTGACGGGAATGGTGATGACGGCCGATGCATTGGAACCCTTGAGCCAGATGTCCCCGCCCGAGAAGCGGCTCAGATGGCGGATGGCGTGGATAAAGCCATCATGCGCCCCCTCGCGCGCCGGCATCGCCCCGACCGGCCCCGCGAGCGAGACCGCAAGCGCCAACCCCATCGCGGCCGGAAGCAAGCGCCGCATCGCATTCCCGAGCCATGTCATGCTGGTGGTCATGGCTCACCTCCCGCCGGCTTGCGGCGATGGCGTCAGGCGCAGTGCCCGGCCATGCAGGCGCTTCGCCCGAGCTTGATCGGCGGCCCAGACGAACACATTGCCATCAAGCTGACCCCAGAGGTCATAGCCGACGAGTTGAAACACCGCCTTTTCCAGGCCGATGCCCGACGCCGCGCCAACCAGCGTCAGCACGCCGCCATGCCAGACGGACTGCGCCAGCACGTTGTCTCGCCCGGGGGACACCAGCAGCGCCGCGGCCGCGCCGCCCTGCCCCAAGGGCGATGCCCGCCACCATGTCCCGGCCAGATCGCGATTCGCTCCGGCCACGATCAACCGTTTCATCCCCTTGGCCGCGTTTCCGTCCACGAACCTGGCATCCACGATCCGTCGTCCGACCTGGGCGATGCGCGCCAACAGCGTCCAGACGCCGCCGATGTCCGCATCCGCGCGCCGGGTCAGCAGCACGCCCGTCGCCGCATCGTCATCCGCCTCATCGCCGGCCGCGTACGGGAACCCGGCTCCCGCCAGCAGGGCCAGGTCGGGCCCGGCCGCGAGCCCCCGGCCAGACACCGGGAGATACGCGCGCGAGTCGTCAAACAGGGTCAGGTTCAACTGGTCGGTCTGAATCATGGCGCATTGGCCGGTGACCAGCGGGGTGAGCATGCCCTCGAAGGTCACCACGTTCTCGCCCGCGCGCAGGGCGCTCATGGGCACGCGCACCTTGTAGTGCCGGTACTGCTGCCCCTCGGGATGATTCAGCGCGATGGCCTGCTGGAAACGCCCGTTCACGAACACGTTCAAGGCGGAATCCTCGCGGACGCCCGCGCCATAGCTCATGTGCAGCTCCAGCACCATGTCCCGCTCCGGGTCGCCCAAGCGCGTGGGCGACACCCAGAAACGCAGCTCCCGGCGGCCGCGCATGCCGCGCATGGACCATGTAGCAAAGCCAAGCCGCGAGAATGTCGCGACCACGCCTTCCTTGTCCGGCCTCCATTCCGGCTTGCCATCCCGCCAGGCCGAAAGGCGCGCGAAATCATGCGCGGCGCGGGAAAGCGCGGCCTCGTCCCGCCCCGCCACGATCATCAAAAATCGCGTCCGGTCGCCATCCATGCGCTCGATGGAGATGCTCGTATCGCCCCGCAGGCCGGCAAACCAGGCGTCGCCCAGAAGCGGCCGAAGCGCGCCGTACACGCCGAACAAGACGGCATCCATGCCGCGTTGCGGCACGCCAAGCCGGGGGTGCTTCCAGCCCTCATGCGGTCGCGGCCGCAGCGCGGCCCGCCCGGCATGAACGCGGACGGGCAGGTAGCGCGTTTGCAGCGCCACGCCCTGGGCAATCAGCGCGCCGGCGTGCAGCAATCCCGGCGCGGGGCTGGCCTTCGCCGGCATCAGCAACTGGATGTCATACCGATCCCAGATGCGCCCGTCCATCAGGGCGGGCAGCGCATCCAGCGAGGGGCGGATGCGGGCGTTGTGGAACTTCAGCTTCAGACGCGAACGGGATGCGTCAATGCGCGTCCACAACTCGGGACTGCCCGGATTCTCGCATCCCCCGCCGGCGGAATAGTGCTGGCTGATGCGGAAGCTCAGGCGATTGAAACCGGGCTTGAAGAAACGGACGGGAATGCTCGCCTTCAGCTCGCCGCGCGGCTGCCGGGGCTGGAGATGCGTCTCCGCCACCACATGCCCGTTCAGCAACACCACAAGCTGCGAGCGCGAGGCCACCAGCGCCGATGAATTCACATAGCGCAAATCCAGCCGGGCGCTTTCCAACGCCACCCGCCGGGGCAAGGGAATACTCAGGCCAGCCTCATCGGCCGCGCCGCGAAGCACGATGACTTCGCCATCGGCGAAACGATCCAGTGCGCGCCCGGAATCCAGAAACACGGAGGGCTCCGGAGCCGCCGCCAAGGCGCGGGACGCCTCGCCGCCCGCGGCCATCGCCAGCAGTAACGCGCCGGCCATCCAGAATTTCCTGTACAACATGAGCCCTCTCCCCATTTCGCGCATGGTGTCGAATACTACGCTAATATACTGATATGCCAATAATGGCGCGAACTATGCCCCTTCGCCCCCACCGCGCATGGTGACTTTTATCACGCCGTCCGCCGATCCCGCAACCGGGCTCTCGCGCCAGGCAAACCCATGACCGCGGCCCGCATCAGCGCCAGCGACATTTGCCCGAACTTCGCCGCTCGGGCACGATGCGCGCCATGCTTGACCCGGCACCCGATCAGGAGCTGCTTGAAACCGTCGTCCAGCTTGCCCGCGAAGCGGGCGAGAGCCTGCTGCTGCCCGCGTTCCGGGGCGGAACCGTTGCATCGCGCGACAAGCCGGACGGCTCCATCGTCACCGAAACCGATTTCGCCTGCCAAGACTTCTTTCAACGTCGCCTGGCCGCGCTAACGCCCGGCATTTCTCTCCTGTCCGAGGAAATGCCCGAGGAAACGGGGGCGGCGCAAATCGCGGAGCCTTCCACCCCATGGCATGCGGAAGGCGTCTGGTGCCTGGATCCGCTGGACGGCACCGGCAACTTCGCCGCCGGCTTTCCCTGCTTCGCGATTTCCCTGGCGCTGCTGCGGCGACGCGCGCCCGTACTCGGCGTCATTCACGACCCCGTGCGGGGAGAAACCTTCTCGGCGCTGGCCCATCGCGGCGCGTGGCTGAACGGCCAGCCCATCCGCGCCGAAGCTAACGAGCCGCTGGCCGAGGCCATCGGCTTCCTGGACTTCAAGCGGCTGCCGGGAGCCCTGGCCAGCCGGCTGGCCGCCACGCCCTTCTGCCGCAGCCTGCGCAACATTGGCTCCTGCGCGCTGGAATGGGCCTGGCTCGCCGCGGGCCGCGCGCGCTTCATCATTCACGGCGGCGAGAAGCTGTGGGATTACGCGGCTGGCGCGCTCATCGCCGCCGAGGCGGGCTGCATGACCAGCGATTTCGAGGGCCGGCCGCTCTTCCCGCGCGACGAACTGGCCTCGCCCGTCCTGGCCGCTGTTTCCCCCGCCCTGCACGAGGAGTTGAGAGCCTTGATGACCAGCCCGAGGAGCTGACGGAGCGCCGCCCGCCGGATTCAGTGTCGCATCGGGCGGCGATTTCGGCTATCATGCGCGCCCCTCGCCGCTGCGGCGCGGGACGGATCCATCCTGATATTCACGTGAATTCCGACAGTTTGGGGAGGAGAAGCATGGGCAAGGTCACCGATCTGAAAATCGACCTCGTTGAGGTCTGCGAGGCCGCCGCGCGCGCCTGCGCGCCGTGGGTGGGCTCCGGCCGCAAGGACGAGGGCGACGGCCTGGCCGTGGACGCCATGCGCGCGCGCATCAACCAGGTGCGCATGAAGGGCGTGGTGGTCATCGGCGAGGGTGCCAAGGACGAGGCACCGGCCCTCTACGACGGCGAGGAGGTCGGCACCGGCGAGGGCCTGGAAGTGGACATCGCGGTGGATCCCATCGAGGGCACGAACCTGTTCGCCAAGGACATGCCCGGCTCCATCTGCACGCTGGCGGCGGCGCCGGCCGGCGCGATGTATCGCCCGGGCTCCTGCTTCTACATGGACAAGCAGGTGTACCCGAAGGCCGCCCGCGGCAAGATTGACCCCGAGGCTCCGGTGAAGGATCGGCTGGCCCAACTGGCCAAGGTGCTGGGCAAGGACATCACCGAGGTCAAGGTGTTCGTGCTCGACAAGCCCCGGCACCAGGATCTGCTCAAGGAAATCTACGGTTGCGGCGCGAAGGTGCGCCTGGCCACGGACGGCGACGTCAACGGCGCCATCCAGGCCATCCTGAACATGGGTTGCGACGCCCTGCTCGGCATCGGCGGCACCCCGGAGGGCATCGTCACCGCCTGCGCGGCGCGCGCGATGGGCGCGGAGATGTTCGGCCGCATGGCCCCACAGAAGGATTTCGAGATCGAGGCCTGCAAGAAGGAAGGTCTGGACACCACCCGCATCATCGAGCGCGACGAACTGGTGACCAGCGACGACTGCCTGTTCATCGCCACCGGCCTCACCAGCGGCGCCTACGTGAGGCACGTGAAGGCCGGCACGGACGCCTACGGCAAGTACATGACCACCGACACCGTGGTGCTCGATGGCGGCATCGGCAACATCCGTCACGTGCAGACGACGGTGCATGTATAAGCTTGATTTATGTCAAACATAATGACCGCTGATTGGAATTTATAGGTTGAATTCTTAGCCTTCATCACGAAAGGGATTTTCTCAAAGGGGACGATTACATGAGCAACAATCGCAAACGTCTGGCCAATGCCATCCGCGTGCTGTCCATGGACGCGGTGCAGAAAGCCAACTCGGGCCATCCCGGCGCGCCGATGGGCATGGCGGACATCGCCGAGGTGCTGTGGAACGATTTTCTGAAGCATAACCCGAACAACCCGAAGTGGGCCGACCGCGACCGCTTCATTCTCTCCAATGGTCACGGCTCGATGCTGATTTACTCGCTGCTGCACCTCACCGGCTACGACCTGCCGATGGAGGAAATCAAGCGCTTCCGCCAGTTGCATTCGAAGACGCCGGGCCACCCCGAGTACGGCTACGCGCCGGGCGTGGAAACCACGACCGGCCCGCTGGGCCAGGGCATCACCAATGCCGTGGGCATGGCGATCGCCGAGCGCATGCTGGCGGCGCAGTTCAACCGTCCCGGCCACGAGATCGTGGATCACTACACCTACGCCTTCCACGGCGACGGCTGCCTGATGGAAGGCATCAGCCACGAGGCGGCTTCGCTGGCCGGCACACTGGGCCTGGGCAAGCTCATCTATTTCTGGGACGACAACGGCATCTCCATTGACGGCGAGGTCGAGGGATGGTTCACCGATGACACCCCCGCCCGCTTCGAGGCCTACGGCTGGCAGGTAATTCGCAACGTGAACGGCCATGACGCCGACGAGATCAAGGCCGCCATCGAGGCCGCCCGCGCCAACACCGACCAGCCGACGCTGATCTGCTGCAAGACCATCATCGGCTACGGCTCCCCGAACAAGGCCGGCAGCCATGACTGCCACGGCGCGCCGCTGGGCGACGACGAGGTGGCGCTGGTGCGCAAGGAGCTGGGCTGGGAATACGATCCCTTCGTGATTCCGGACGACGTCTATGCCGGTTGGGACGCGCGCGACAAGGGCGCGGCGGCCGAGGCCGAGTGGCGCGAGCGCTTCGAGGCCTACAAGGCGGCGCATCCGGAGCTGGCAGCCGAATTCGAGCGCCGCATCAATGGCGAACTGCCGGCGGATTTCGAGCAGGCCGCCGACGCCTGGATCCGGCAGCTGCGCGAGGAAAAGCCCGGCTGGGCGACGCGCGTGGCCTCGGGCAAGACCATCGCCACCTTCGCCAAGGCGCTGCCGGAGCTGGTGGGCGGCTCGGCCGACCTCGCCCCGTCCAACAACACCAAGTGGCCGGAAGCCGTCGCCTTCTCCAAGGACACGCCCGAGGGCAACTACATCCACTATGGCGTGCGCGAGTTCGGCATGAGCCACATCATGAACGGCCTGGCGCTGCACGGCGGCGTGATTCCGTTCGGCGGCACCTTCCTGATGTTCTCCGAGTATGCGCGCAACGCCATTCGCATGTCGGCGC
>JALVTX010000191.1 GCA_027035825.1 Mariprofundaceae bacterium | reverse complement strand
CGGACGATGGAATCGTCCACCAGCACCACGCGCTTGCCCGCGATCAGGTCGCGGTTCGGGTTCAGCTTCAGCTTGACGCCGAAGTTGCGGATGGACTGCTGCGGCTCGATGAAGGTGCGGCCGACGTAGTGATTGCGGATGAGGCCCATCTGGAAGGGCAGCCCGGAGGCCTCGGCGTAGCCCATCGCCGGCGGCACGCCGGAGTCCGGCACCGGCACGACGATGTCCGCCTCGGCCGGCGCCTCGCGCGCCAGTTCGCGGCCGATGTCGTAGCGCGCCCGATAGACGTTGACGCCTTCCAGCGTCGAGTCCGGCCGCGCGAAGTAGACGTATTCGAAGACGCAGAACTTCGGCTCCACGTGGTCGAACGGGCGCAGGCTGCGCAGCTCGCCGCCCTCGATGAGCACCATCTCGCCCGGCTCCACGTCGCGCACGAACGTCGCGCCGATGAGGTCGAAGGCGCAGGTCTCGCTGGCCAGCACCCAGGAGTCGTTCAGCTTGCCGAGCACCAGCGGCCGGATGCCGTTGCGGTCGCGCAGGCCCACCAGCCGCTTCTCCACCAGCACCAGCAGCGAGAAGCCGCCGCGTAGCTGGCGCACGGCGTCAATCAGCCGTTCCGGCATCGTCGGCGCGGGGCTCTTGGCGACCAGGTGCACCAGAACCTCGGTGTCGGACGTGGACTGGAAGATGGAGCCTTCGCGCTCCAGCTTCTTGCGCAGCTCCGGCGCGTTGACGATGTTGCCGTTGTGGCAGACGGCAATGCCTCCGTGCGCGTATTCGTAGGAGAAGGGCTGGCAGTTGCGCAGGCCGGATTCGCCGGAGGTGGAGTAGCGCACGTGGCCGATGGCATGTCGCCCGACCAGGCGCTCGATGTCCTGTTTCTGGAAGATGTCCGCCACCAGGCCCATGCCGCGGTGGCTGTTGAAGTCGTGGCCGTCGGTGCTGACGATGCCGGCGGATTCCTGCCCGCGGTGCTGAAGCGCGTACAGGCCGAGGTAGGTCAGGTTGGCGGCCTCGGGGTGGTCGAAGACGCCGAAGACGCCGCATTCGTCGTGGAAGTGGTCGTCCGTTTCGTGGAAGGGTTCGTTCGGGCTCATTGCATGTTCTTTCGGATGATGGATTCCAGCGCCTTCTTGTCCTTGAGCGGGATGTCGGGCCTGGTGGCGGCATGCCCCTTGCCCTGGCGCGAGAAGGGGTAGCCCTCGGGAATGGCGCGGCCGAGCAGGTCGCCGAGCTGGATGGCGTAGGGCGCGAGCGCGCTCTTCTTCAGCCAGGGCTGGTCGGGCTTCGCGTAGCTGGTGTAGATGAGGAAGAAGAGCCCGATGAGCAGCGCCCCGCGCGCAAGCCCGAAGAGCATGCCCAGCGTGCGGTCGGTGGCGGTGAGGTCGGCCATGTCCACCAGCTTGCGGATGAGCGCCCCGATCAGCGCCACCACCACCATCACGGCCACGAACACCAGCGCGAAGCCGGCGATGTTGGCCGCCGTCTGGTTGGCGATCCAGCCGTGCAGCGCATCGGCGGCGACGCCGGAAGCGCGGCTGGCGGCGAGGAAGGCGGCGACCAGGCCGATGAGCGACACCGCCTCGCGGACGAAGCCGCGCCACAGGGACAGCACCATGGACAGCCCGACGATGGCGATCAACAGATAGTCGAAAAGGTTCAAGCCAACCCCGTCTGTGCGGCCTCGGCCAGATTGCGCGCGGCATGAACGCGCACGCTGGCCGCCGAATTCGCCGCGAGTGTAGCAGCGATGTCCGCCTTGCGCACCCTTGCCGCGTTGCCGCGCGGCAGCAGCAGTTGCGCGAAGCCCAGGTTCGCCGCCTCGCGGGCGCGCGCCTCGGGCTGCCCCACCGGCCGCACCTCGCCGGTCAGCCCCACCTCGCCGAACACCGCCATGTCCGCCGGCATGGGCTTTTCCCGCCAGGCCGAGAGGATGGCCAGCATCACGGCCAGGTCGGCCGCCGGCTCCAGGATGCGCGCGCCGCCGACCACGTTCACGTACACGTCCTGCTGCCCCAGCGGCACGCCCACGCGCCGCTCCAGCACGGCGGTGAGCATGGAGACGCGGCCGCCATCCAGCCCGGTGGCGGCGCGCTTGGGGGTGGCGTACACCGTGGGCGCGACCAGCGCCTGCACCTCCACCAGCAGCGGGCGCGTGCCCTCCATGCAGGCCAGGATGACCGAGCCGGGCACGTCCTCCGCGCGCTCGGCGAGGAACACGCGCGAGGCGTCGCGCACGCCCATCAGCCCCCGATCCGTCATCTCGAAGACGCCGATCTCGCCGGCCGGCCCGAAGCGGTTCTTCACCGCGCGCAGGATGCGGTGGGCGTGGCCCCGGTCGCCCTCGAAATAGAGCACGGCGTCCACCATGTGTTCGAGCACGCGGGGGCCGGCGATGGCGCCGTCCTTCGTGACATGGCCCACCAGCACCAGCGCATGGCCGCGCTGCTTGGCGCTCTGGATCAGCGCCGCGGCGCAGTCGCGCACCTGGGCGACGGTGCCGGGGGCGCTGGTCAGCCGGGAGGTGACGGTGGTCTGGATGGAGTCGATGACGACTGCTTGCGGGCGGTGCTCCTCGATGGCGGAAAGGATGGCTTCCAGTTCGTTGCTGGCGGCAATCAGCAGTTGCTCGTGGGCGGCGCCGATGCGCTCGCCCCGGAGCCGCACCTGCTGGGCCGATTCCTCGCCGGTGACATAGAGTATTGGCCCCTGGCTTGCCAGGTGGCGGGCGGCCTGCAACAGCAGCGTGGACTTGCCGATGCCCGGATCGCCGCCCATCAGCACCGCCGAGCCGGGCACGAAGCCGCCGCCCAGCACGCGGTCGAGCTCTTCCAGGCCGCAGGGCCGCCGGGGGGCGGCCGCGGCGTCAATCTCGGTGATGGGGGACGCGGGCGCGGCCGGCGCGAGCCCCGCGCGCGCGGCCGGGCCGGCGGCCGCCGTCTCGACCTGCTCGGTGATGGTGTTCCACGCGCCGCAGTCGGGGCACTGGCCCATCCACTTGCGGTGCTCGGCGCCGCAGGAGGCGCAGACGAACACGGAGCGCGGCGCGCGCCGGGATGATGCGGACATGGCCCGCATGGTAGCCTTGAAGCGACCCGGGCGCGACCATCATGCGTGCGCCCGCAGCTCCCCGGGCGGTGAGAGGCGTTCCGCCGGTCGTTATTTCGCGGACAGGCGCACCGCCCCGCTCACGATCATGTCCTGAAGCTGGCCGAGCAGGGCCTTCTCCTGCGGGTCAACGACGCCGTCCTCGTCGGCCTGCATCATGATGCGGTCGCGCTCCTCGGGCGTGATCTTGCCGTCGGCGATGGCGTCCTTGATGACCTTGAGCAGTTCTTCCGCTGGTTGGCTGGGAACCGGCATGTTGTCCTCCTTTGTCCGGGCGGTTGTCCGGGCATGGCTGCGCGGACTGTCCGGGTTTGCCGGGGCGCGGGATGCGCGCGCCGGATACTCCATCTATCGGCGAAGCGGCGGGCGACTTGAGGGGCGGCCGCGCGCGGGGTAGTTTCGCTGGCCGCTTGCCGGGAGCGGATGGTTGATTCATCCCGTTCAACCCCGGCCGATCACATCCCGTCGCAGGAAAGGAGCAGGCATGCCCGAGGTGACCGAACAGCAGGTGCTCAAGGCGCTTGGCCGCATCATGGATCCCGATTTCGGCAAGGACATCGTCTCGCTCGGATTCGTGAAGGACGTGCGCATCGAGGATGGCGTTGTCGCCTTCACCATCGAGCTGACCACGCCGGCCTGCCCGGTGAAGGAGGAGTTTCGCCGCCAGGCCGAGGAGCTCGTGGGCGGCATTCCCGGCGTGCGCGAGGTGCGCGTGACCATGAGCGCCAACGTGGCCGCGCACGCGCGGCCGGGGGCTCGGGCCATCGCCGGCATTCGCAACATCATCGCCGTGGCCAGCGGCAAGGGCGGCGTGGGCAAGTCCACCACCGCCGTCAACCTGGCCGTGGCGCTGGCCGCCAGCGGCGCGCGCACGGGGCTTCTGGACGCGGATATCTACGGCCCCTCGGTGCCGCGCATGATGGGGCTGGAAGGGCGCCAGCCGCGCGTGAAGGACAAGACCATCCTGCCGCTCGGCAACTTCGGCGTCACCACGATGTCCATCGGGTTCATGGTGCCCGAGGAGCAGGCGGTCATCTGGCGCGGGCCGATGGTGGCCGGCGCGCTCACCCAGCTCTTGCGCGACGTGGCCTGGGGCGAGCTGGACTACCTGGTGATTGACCTGCCGCCCGGCACCGGCGATGCGCAGCTCACGCTGGTGCAGAACGCGCCCGTCTCCGGCGCGGTGGTGGTGACGACGCCTCAGGACGTGGCGCTGGCGGACGCGCGCAAGGGCGTGGCCATGTTCCGCAAGGTGAACGTGCCGGTGCTGGGCGTGGTGGAGAACATGAGCGTGTTCATCTGCCCGCATTGCGGCGAGGCCTCGCACGTGTTCGCCGAGGGCGGGGCGGACAGGCTGGCCGCCGAACAGGGCGTGGACGTGCTGGCCCGCATCCCGCTGGACATCCGCATCCGCGAGACCTCGGACGCCGGCGCGCCCGTCGTGGCCTCCGCTCCCGACTCGCCGCAGGCGCGGGCCTACCTGGAGCTGGCCGGCGAGGTGGCGAGACGCATCAGCACGCTGGAGCGCCGCAAGGTGGACATCCCGGTCACGGTGCGGAATCCGGAGGGCTGACGAGCCGCTCCGCCGGCGCCAGCCCGATGTGGGATTCCAGCTCCCGCTCCACCTTGCCGGCGTCCTCGCTGTTGAGCAGCACCACCTGTTTCAGGTGGCCGAAGGCGTCGCAGTAGAGCGCCTCGAAGCGCACCGCGAAGCCGTCGCTCTCGGCGCGGGCGATGCGTCCCACGGCGCGAATGGTCAGCGGGTCGGTTTCCCCGAGGAAAATCCGCACGTCGCAGGCGTCTCCCGGCCGGGCCGGCTCCAGGGTGTGCATCCGCATGCCGTTCATGCTGATGTCCGACACCTCGCCGTGGATGGTGCGCCCGCCCGCCGTCACCTCGGCGCGGGTGCGGAAGCCCACGCGGGTGAACTCGCGCGCGTCCGTCGCGCCGTTGCTCGTTGCCTTGCTCATGGCCTGCTCCTCGGGGCTGCTCATGGTCTGGCGGCCAGCCGCCAGAGATTGCGGTTGCCGAAGGCCTCCGGCTCCCAGCGCGAGCGGCGGCCGTTGGGGATTTCGGTCGCGCCGCCCACCAGCCAGCCGCCCTCGCGCATGCAGCGGGCGATGTTGTCCACCACGTTGCGGCGCGTGTCCACGTCGAAGTAAATCAGCACATTGCGGCAAAAGACGATGTCGAACGGCCCGTGGGGGCGCATCTCCTCCGGCATGGTCGGGGCGACGAGGTTCGCGTGGCGGAAGCTGACCATGCCGCGAATGGCGGGCTTCACGCGCCAGACGCGGTCGTCCTCGTCGAAATACCTGGCCAGCAGCTCCGGCGGCATGCCGCGACCCACCTCCATGCGGGTGTAGGCCGCCTCGCGGGCCTTGGCCAGCGCCGATTCGGAGATGTCCGTGCCCAGGATGCGCACGCGCGAGGCCGCGCCCGGCATGGCCTCGGCGGCGGTGATGGCGATGGACCACGCCTCCTGCCCGGTGGAGGCGGCGGCCGACCAGATGCGCACCGGGCCGCCATGCCTCATGCAATCCGGCAGCATCCGCTCGCGCAGCGCCTCGAAGGGATAGCCGTCGCGGAAGAACAGGGTCTCGTTCGTGGTCATTGCGTCCACCACGGCGCGGGCCAGGTTGGCGTTGCGCCGCTGGCGAATGGCGTCCGCCAGCTCGTTCAGATCCTTCAGGCCGTGCTCGCGCAGCAGGGGTTGCAGGCGCGAGCGCAGCAGATACATCTTGTGCTCCTCCACCACCAGTCCGCTCTCGCGGAGCAGGAAATCGCGCAGGAACTCAAACTGCGGCGCTTGCATGGCTGGCCTCCCTGGCTGGAATCGCGCCCGGCCGCGCCCCGGCGGCTTCGAGAATGGCCGGCGCGATGGCCTCGAGCGGCAGCACCTGGTGCGCCGCGCCGAGCTTCACGGTCGCGCCCGGCATGCCCCAGACCACGCTCGTGGCCTCGTCCTGGGCGATGACCTGGCCGCCCGCCTCGCGGATGGCCAGCGCGCCCGCCGCGCCGTCCGCGCCCATGCCGGTGAGCACCACGGCGAGCGTGGAGAGCCTCGGGGCGAGCGCGGCCAGCGAGCGGAACATCGGGTCCACGGCCGGCTTGCAGTGGTGCTCGCTGGGGCCGTCGTTCAGCTGGCAGACGAGCGCGCCGCCCTGGCGCGCGATCTCCATGTGCCGGCCGCCGGGGGCGAGCAGGGCGCGGCCGGGCGCGAGCGGCATGCCGTCCTCGGCCACCCGGGTCTCGATGGGCGTTTCGCGCGTCAGCCGCTCGGCCAGCGAGACGAGGAAGTTCGCCGGCATGTGCTGGGTGAGAACGATGGGCAGCGGAAAGCCGGCCGGCAGCCCGGCCAGCACTCTGTGCAGGGCGGTGGGGCCGCCGGTGCTGGAGCCGATGGCCAGGATGCCCGGCCGCCCGGCGGGCTGACTGGCGGATGGGGCCGCCCGGCGGGGCGGATTCGCGGCGCGCGGCGCGGGCTTCGGCGTGGCGCCTGGCGCGGCGGGGCGGCGGCGCGCGGCCCCGGCCCCGGCCCTGTCGCCAGCGCCCGCCCTGGACTGGCGCGCCGCCTCGATGAGCCGCGGGTGCAGCAGCTCGATGAGGCGTCGCTCCCCGTCCGGCCCGTGGCCGGGCTTGAGCACGAACTCGAAGGCCCCGTTCTCCAGCGCCTCGAGGGTCAGGTTCGCCTCCTCTTCGTCGGCGCTGGTCAGCACGATGGCTGGGAT
>JALVTX010000190.1 GCA_027035825.1 Mariprofundaceae bacterium | reverse complement strand
TCGTGCCCACCGCCGGATCGCCGGGCGTCAGCTTCTCGGATTCCAGCACCGAGCTCTGCCACAGCGGGTCGTTGGCGTTGTCGTCCACGAAGGCGATGACCTCGGCCATCGGGCGGTTGATCTCGATATCGGTTTGCAGCTTGCTGAGCGGCATGGCGGCCTCCTTGTCGAATGGATTGTCGTCGCGGCTTATTCCCGCAGCAGTTCGGTGATGCTGGTCTTGGAACGGGTCTTTTCGTCCACCTTCTTGACGATGACGGCGCAGTAGAGGTTCGGCCCGCCGGACTTGCCGGGCATGGAGCCGGACACGACCACCGAGTACGGCGGCACCTCGCCGTAGTGAATCTCGCCGGTTTCGCGATCCACGATGCGCGTGGACTTGCCGATGTACACGCCCATCGAAATCACCGAGCCCTCGCGCACGATCACGCCCTCGACGATCTCCGAGCGCGCGCCGATGAAGCAGTTGTCCTCGATGATGGTGGGCGTGGCCTGCAACGGCTCCAGCACGCCGCCGATGCCGACGCCGCCGGAAAGGTGGACGTTCTTGCCGATTTGGGCGCAGGAACCGACCGTGGCCCAGGTGTCCACCATCGTGCCCTCGTCCACGAAGGCGCCGATGTTCACGTAGGAGGGCATCAGCACTACCTTCGGGGCGATGAAGGCGCCCTTGCGCACGGTGGCCGGCGGAACCACGCGCATGCCGCCCTTGCGGAACATGTCCTCGCCCCAGGTGGCGAACTTCAGCGGCACCTTGTCGTAGTAGTTCGAGGTTCCGCCGTTGATGACCTGGTTGTCGTGCAGCTTGAAATAGAGCAGCACGGCCTTCTTCAGCCATTCATGGGTGACCCAGCGGCCGTCCTCGCCCTTCTCGGCCACGCGCACGCCGCCATCGTCCAGGAGCTGGATGGCGTGCTCGACCGCGTCGCGCACCTCGGCCCCGGCCGTGCGCGCGTCCCAGCCGTCGCGCTCTTCCCACGCCTGCTCGATGACCTGCTGCAAGTGATTCATGTGCCCCTCCTGAATGATGGAGGAAGGATTGCCCAAGCGCCGGCCGGTTTCAAGCCAGCACGATCTCCTCCGGGCGCTCGTGGCTCAGGAACTCGATGTTGGACATGGTGAGCCCGTAGGCGCCGGCATAGCCGAACACCGCGATGTCGCCGATGTCCGCCGCCTCCACGTGCACGTCGTTGGCCAGCTTGTCCGCGCCGGTGCACAGCGGGCCGCCGAAATAGACGGACTCGTCGCGCACCGATTCCTGGCCCGTAAACAGCGGCGGCCGGTGCATGCGGACGATGGCCAGCGGGTGGTTGATGGCCAGCGCCGCCGGCCGGCGGAAATGGTTGATGCCGCCGGCGCAGATGACCTGCTTCTTGCCGCGGCTTTCCTTGATGTCGAGGATCTCGGTGCAGAACCAGCCGGAATCGGCGGCCAGGTAGCGTCCCAGCTCCAGGAAAAAGGTGCGGCCGAAGAAGCCGAAACGGCGGATCAGCGCCTCCAGCCCCCGCGCCCAGGCCTCGGGGTCGAAGTCCTGGCCGGTTTCCAGGTAGTCGATGCCGAAGCCGCCGCCGAAATCAATGATGTCGCAGACCACGCCGGGATGCTCGGCCTCGATGGCTTGCGCCATTCCGAACACCAGCTCGCAGTTCTTCAGCAGGTCGTCCACGTTCAGCACGCCGCTGGCGGCATAGACGTGCAGGCCGCGAAAGCGCAGGTGCGGCAGCTTCAGGATGCGCGGCAGCACCTCTCCCAGCTTCTCCTCGTCCACGCCGAACTTGCGCGAGCCGCCGGAAAAGGTGGTCTGCGCCTCGTGGATGTCGAAGTTGGCGTTCACGCGCAGGAGCACGTCCTGGCCGCGATTCAACTCGTCGCAAATGGCTTCGAGCCGGTGCGCCTCGGCCAGTGATTCCAGGTGCAGGGTGCGGATGCCGCGGGAAACGGCCCATTCCAGCTCCTCGGGCGACTTGCCGGGGCCGGTGTAGATGAGTTCGGCGGGCGAAAACCCCGCCGCCACCGCCTTCTCGGCCTCGCCGAGGCTGGCGATCTCGATGCCGGCCGCGCCCGCCTCGCGCGCGGCGGCCAGGAAGGCCGGGTGCGGGTTGGCCTTCATCGCGTAGAAGACCTCGACGCCCTCGGGCATGATGCGCGCCAGGTGCGCGATCTTCTCGCGCATCGGGCGGGTGTCGTAGATGTAGCAGTTCAGCGTGCCGCCCTCCCCGGCGCGCTGGCGGATGGCCGCCTCGACGTGCTCGGGCAGCTTCATGGCTTCACCCCAACGGCGGCGCGACGGCAAGAGACATGGCGCTGATGATGGCGGCTTGGTGTCCTGGTGGTTCGCATCATCTCAAAGCCTGACGGTTTTCAGCCGGCGGGCAAGCTCCGCCGCCGCTCCGGGGCCGTCCACGAGCGCGGCGCGCACGAAGGCTTGCCCGGGGTTGCGGCCGCGGGCGTCTTCGGCGCCCAGGTAGCCGCCCGGCAGCACGGTGACCGCCTGCCGCGCGTAGGCGGCGCGGGCGAAGGCCTCGCCGTCGCCCACCTCGAGCCAGACGAAGAAGGAGCCCGCCGGCGGCGCGCCCTCGCCCCACTCGGCGAAGAAGGCGTCCAGGCTTTCGCGGTAGGTGGCCAGGTTGGCCTGCACGTGCGCCTCGTCCGCCCAGGCGGCCGCGGCCACGTGCTGCAACGGCAGCGGCGTGGCCGGCCCGGTGTAGCTGCGCAGCTTGGCGAAGCGGGCGATAAGCCGCGCGTCGCCGGCGATCAGCCCCGAGCGCAGGCCGGGCAGGGCCGAGCGCTTGGACAGCGAGTTCATCACCAGGCAGCGCGAGAAGTCATGCCGGCCCAGCCGCGCGCAGGCTTCCAGCAGGCCAAGCGGCGGTTCATCGCGGTAGATCTCGGAATAGCATTCGTCGGCGACGATGAAGAAGTCGTGGCGGTCGGCCAGCTCCAGCAGCCGTTCATACCACGCCGCGTCGGCCACCCAGCCGGTGGGGTTGGAGGGCGAGCAGACGTAGATGAAGGCCGCGCGCGCCCAGTCCTCGTCGCGCACGGCATCGAGATCGGGCGCAAAGCCGGTGTCCGGCGCGCAGGGCATCAGCACCGGTTCCGCGCCGGCGGTCACCGCCCCGCCCAGGTAGATTTGATACATCGGGTTGGGCATTAGCACGGTGGGCCTGAGCTTGCCGGCCTCGGGATTGACCAGCGCGTGCGCCACCGCGAACAGCGCCTCGCGCGTGCCGTTGGCCGCCAGCACCTGCGTATCCGAATCCACCCGGGGCAGGTCATAGCGGCGCATCAGCCAGCGGGCAGCGGCCTCGCGCAGGAAGCGCGCGCCGCGCGAGGGCGGGTAGCGCGAGAAGCCGTCCAGGCTCCGGTTCAGCACCTCGTCCACGAACGCCGGGCGCGGCAGGCGCGGCTCGCCGGCGCCGGCGTCGATCGGCTTCAGGCCCGCCGGCTGCTCCAGCCCGTCCAGCAGGCGGGCCAGGCGCTCGAACGGGTATGCGCCCAGCCGATCCAGGCGCGGTTGCGCGTGCTTCATGGATGCCGGCCGGCCGCGGTTCACTCGCCGGGGGCGAGCTCGGAATGGGCGCGGACGACCTCGCTCCAGGTGCCGAGGTTGCCGAAGGCGTCCACCGGCCGGACGCGGTAGAAGAAGGTGCGGTCGGAGGTGAACAGGTTCAGCGCCTTGGTGAGCGTCTTGCCCTTCTGGCCGGGGATGGCCGGCTGCTCGTAGAAGCGACGCCAGGCGCCGCGGCAATGGCAGACCGGGTCCAGCTCGGCGCGGTCAATCTGGTAGCCCACGGGGCCGGAGCCGCCCTCGATGCGGAAGGAGAGCTTGAGGATGTTGCCGGACACCTGGTGGGTGAAGCCCACCAGCGCCGGCGGCTTGCCGGCATCGGCGATGGGCATTTCCTTGCGGCCGCAGCCGGCGATGGCGAGCGCGCACAGCGCCGCGACCCAGATTCTTTTCATCGCTAGGCTTTTCACTACCGGCCCTCGCGCCATTCGGTCTTGCGTCGTTCGCGCTTGCATTGATTGCGCTCGCATCATCGGGCCCCCGTCTTGCCTTGGCGTTCCGCCGCTTGCAGCCGGTGCCGCCAGCAGGCGCACTGGGCGCGCACCTGCGCCGGCGCCGTACCGCCCACATGGTCGCGCGCGGCCACGCTCGCCTCCACGGACAGCGCCCGCACCATCTCCGGCCGCAGGCGCGGATCAATGGCGGCGCAGGCGTCCGCGCCCATCTCGTGCAGCTCGCATCCATGCTCGATGCACCAGGCCACCGACCGGCCGACGATGGCGTGCGCCTCGCGGAAGGGCACGCCGTCGCGCACCAGCGCATCGGCCAGGTCGGTGGCGGTGGAAAAGCCGCTGGCGGCCGCCGCCCGCATGCGCTCGCGGTTCACCGTCATGCCCGGCAGCATCTCGGCGAACACGCGCAGGCAGCCTTCCAGTTGGTCGCAGGCGTCGAACACGGCCTGCTTGTCTTCCTGCATGTCCTTGTTGTAGGCCAAGGGCAGCGCCTTCATCGTCGTCAGCATCGCCATCAGGCCGCCGACGATGCGCCCGGTCTTGCCGCGCACCAGTTCCGGCATGTCCGGGTTCTTCTTCTGCGGCATGATGGACGAGCCGGTGCAGAAGGCGTCCGGCAGTTCGATGAAGCCGAATGGGGCGCTCATCCACAGAATCAGTTCCTCGGCCATGCGCGAGAGGTGGATGGCGCAGATGGCCGCGCCGGCCAGGATTTCCATCACGAAATCGCGGTCGGAGACGGCGTCCAGCGAGTTGCGGCAGGGGCCGTCAAAGCCCAGCGCCGCCGCCGTCGCCTCCCGGTCGATCGGGAAGGTCGTGCCGGCCAGCGCCGCCGAACCCAGCGGGCACTGGTTCATGCGCGCCCGGGCGTCCGCCAGCCGCGCCGCGTCCCGCTCCAGCATCTCCACCCAGGCCAGCAGGTGATGGCCCAGCGTCACCGGCTGCGCCGTCTGCAGGTGGGTGAAGCCCGGCATCACCGTCTCCGCGTGCGTCTCGGCCAGCGCCACCAGCGCGGACTGGAGCGCGCGGATGCGCCGCGCCAGCTCGTCCAGCCGCCGGCGCAGGTACAGGCGCATGTCCGTGGCCACCTGGTCGTTGCGGCTGCGGGCGGTGTGCAGGCGCTTGCCGGCATCGCCAATCTTCTCGGTGAGGCGGGCCTCGATGTTCATGTGCACGTCCTCGAGCGCCACCGTGAACTCCAGCTCGCCGCGCTCGATCTCCCGCTCGATCTCGTCCAGCCCCGCGAGAATCCGGCGCACGTCCTCCTCGGAGAGGATGCCCTGGCGGCCGAGCATGCGGGCGTGCGCGCGCGAGCCCTCGATGTCCTCCCGATACATGCGCGCATCCACGTCGATCGAGGCGTTGAACTCCTCGACGAAGGCGTCGGTCGGCGCATCGAAGCGGCCGCCCCAGAGTTTCCGGTTCTTCATGCGCGGCAGGCTAGGGCATCTCTGAATAACTCGCCATAGGCCGCGTTGCGCGTCCAATCGCGATGATCGCAAGGAAGGCGACGCAGGTCGTGGCCGGAGCCACGATGCCAAGGAGCCTGACGCCGCGAGGGCGCGATTGGTGCGCAACCCTTCGGGACAGGGCCTTGGACGCAAGGCTCGGGCGGTCTGCGGCGTTGCTCGGCTTGCGCATGGAACCACCATGCGCCGCGCCTCGCGCCTTGCATCCCATCCCGCAAGGCCACTGTCGCGGCCATGCCGGGTTAATCAGAGATGCCCTAGCGTCTGCGCCGGTCGAGCGCCATGCGGCGCGGGCGCGCTCAGGCCGCGTCGTCCGGCAGCGCCCGGCCGCCCTCGAAGGTCAGCACGCGCACCGGGCTTTCCAGCGTCTCGATGGGCAGTTCCGCCTCCAGGCGCGCCACCGTGGCCGGGTCGCCCTTCGTTTCGGGGTGCTTGGCGATGAGGAAGGAGCAGATGTCGCAATACTCCTCGATGGAGAGCTCGTAGGTGCCGATGCGCCGCGCCAGCGCCACGATTTCCTCCTTGTCGTGCGCGATGAGCGGCGACAGCAGCGGCAGGGGGCTGGCGTCGTAGATGGCGCGGATGTTGGCCAGCGTCTGGCTCGCCACCTGGCCCAGCGAATCGCCGGTGACCAGCGCGTCGGCGCGGCGGTGGCGGGCGATCCTGACCGCCTCGCGGATCATCTGCCGCTTGTAGAGAATCATCCGGTACTCGGCCGGGGCCAGCGCGATGGCATGGCGCTGGTATTCCTCCAGGTCCACCAGGTACAGGTTCAGCCGTCCCTGGTAGCGGGAGAGCCGCGCCGCCAAGTCGCGGATCTTGGCGAAGTCGCGGTTGATGGTGCTGTTGTAGCAATGCGCGAGGGTCACGCGCATGCCGCGCTTCATCATCATGTAGGCCGCCACGGGCGAATCAATGCCGCCGGAAAACAGCACCACCCCGCGCCCGGAGGAGCCGACCGGCAGGCCGCCGATGCCGGCCACCTTGCGGGTGTAGATGTAGGCCGCATCGCGGGTGACCTCGATGCGCACGTCGATCTCCGGCGCATCCAGGCACACCTCCAGCCCCAGCTTCGCCTTCAGCCAGCCGCCGACCTCCAGGTTGATCTCCGGCGAGGTGAGCGGAAACCGCTTGTCGCCGCGGCGCGCCGAGACGCGAAAGCGGCGGCCGGCCACGTCCGGGCCGAAATCCTCGAGGATGGCCGCGCGCGCCGTCTCGCGCATGGCGTCCAGTGTCCGCTCGCACTGGCGGGCGATGGAGAGGTTGCGGATGCCCGGCACCAGCGCCAGGTGCTCGATCAGCTCCGCCGGCGTCTCGCGCACTTCGGCCACCATGCGGCCGTGCTCGCGCCGCAGGCCGCCGGGC
>JALVTX010000189.1 GCA_027035825.1 Mariprofundaceae bacterium | reverse complement strand
CGAACTGGAACTGCGATATGCGCTCATCACGCGCTCGGAGCGGGGGATGACGCTGTTCGACGGCGAGCACTGCCACCACATCCCGACGGCGGCGCGCGACGTCTTCGACGTGACCGGCGCGGGAGACACGGTAATCGCCGTGTTCACCGCCTGCCTGGCGCGCGGCGACGATGCGCTCGCGGCCGCCCGCGCCGCCAACCGCGCCGCCGGCGTCGTGGTCGGCAAGGTGGGCACGGCCACCGCGAGCTGGGAAGAGATTCAGGCGCATCAATGAAGGCAGGCGCGCCAGCGAAGGTCGTCGTCGGCATCCCGGCGCGCTTCGGCTCCAGCCGCTTTCCCGGCAAGCCGCTGGCGATGCTGGCCGGGCGGCCGATGATCGCCCATGTCGTCGAGCGGGCGCGTTCCGCCGGGGTCGGGCCGGTGTTCGTGGCCACGGATGACGAGCGCATCGCCCAGGCGGCGCGCGAGGCAGGAGCGGAGGTCCGGATGACGCGCGCCGATCACGCCAGCGGCACCGAGCGGCTGGCCGAGGCCTGCGCGGACATGGAGGCCGACATCGTCGTCAACGTGCAAGGCGACGAGCCGCTGATTGATCCGGCGGCCATCCGCGCGGTGCTGGAGCCGTTCGACGACGAGCCCGATCTGCCGATGGCCACGCTGGCTCATCCCATCCGCGACGAGTTCGATCTTCAGGATGCGAACGTCGTCAAGGTGGTGCGCGATGCGCGTGGTCATGCACTCTATTTCAGCCGCGCGCCGATTCCCTTCCTGCGCGACGAGTCGGCGATTGCGCCCTTGCAGCACGTGGGGCTCTACGCCTATCGCCGCGATTTTTTGATGCGCTATGCCTCGCTGCCGCCCGCGCCGCTGGAGCAGGCCGAGCATCTGGAGCAGTTGCGGGCGCTGCATCACGGCCATCGCATCGCCGTGCGGGTGGGCGACTTCCACTGTATCGGCATCGACACGCCCGATGATCTGAAGCGCGCCGAGGCGCTGCTCGGCGCTCGGTAGCCCCACTCTACCCACCTTTCCCCACGCTCCGGTTCCTTTCTTCATTGCAGCGAAATCCGGCCGCCGCGCCGGCTTTCCGGCTGTGCCGGATTGACGCACTCGCCGCCCGTTCGGGGCTGGCGCGGGTTGACATGGGTCGAATCATGGGCAATATTGGCGCAAAGTGGGTAAATGTGGGTAAGTGTTCCATGACGGATCAGGGCCCGAACCCACGCGGCGGGGAGGACTTCCGAGCGCAATGTTTTTTCCGGGCGAGTACCGAAACACGATGGACGAGAAGGGGCGCGTCAACGTCCCCGCCGCCTTCCGCGAAAGCCTGCGCGAGCGCTACGGCGGCGAGCAGGTGGTGCTCACCCGCGATTACGACGGCTGCCTGCGGGCCTATCCGCCGCGCGAATGGGAGCGCGACGTGCTTTCCGTCGTGCGCGACCTGGACGTCAACGACCCCTACCGCCGCGCCTACGAGCGATTCGTCGTCAGCCCGGCCGTGACCTGTGCGCCGGACAAGCAGGGACGCATCCTGATTCCGGCCACGCTGCGCGAGTTCGCGGGCCTGGG
>JALVTX010000188.1 GCA_027035825.1 Mariprofundaceae bacterium | reverse complement strand
AAAACGCATGCGAAAACCGCCGCGCAGCAATTCGGCCATCGCATCGAAATCGAACAGCGACTGCATCAGTTGCGCGTAATCGTCCACGGGATCCACGACGTCCACCCGCATCGCGCCCAGCCGGCGTGTCCCCGTTTCGTCGATCGCCACGTCCGACGCATCGAGGATGCGGTATTCGGCGATCTCCCGCGAGCGCCGGAACACGGCCTCGGTGACGCCCTCGGGAGCCGGGCCGCCGTTCTCCACGTTGTACTTGATGCCGAAATCGGCATCGGGCCCGCCGGGATTGTGGCTGGCGGAGAGGATGAAGCCGCCGTGCGCGCCGTGCTTGCGAATCAGGCACGAGGCGGCGGGCGTGGACAGCAGTCCTCCCTGCCCCACCAGCGCCCGCTCCACGCCGGCCGCCGCCGCCATCTTCAGGATGGTCTGGATGGCCTCGCGGTTGTAGTAGCGGCCGTCGCCGCCAACCACCAGCGTCTTCCCACGCACGGGACCAACGGTGTCGAACACCGATTGCACGAAGTTCTCCAGGTAGTGCGGCTGCCGGAACACGCGCACCTTCTTGCGCAGGCCGGAGGTGCCCGGCCGCTGGTCGTCGAAGGGCGTGGTCTGGATGGTTCGGATATTCATCATGCCTCCCTGTGCGTTTTTGAGACTAGCAGCACTCCACCCGAATACAAAGCGCGGCGCATGTGGCGCGGCGCCCCCTAAAAAGCTAGACTCATCGTGCCAAGGAGGGGCGAACGATGTCCGACATCACCATGCAGCGCCATATCAGCAAGCTCACCAGCGAGACCCTGGCCATCGTGCTGGCCGGCGGCCGCGGCACGCGCCTGAAGGGGCTCACGGCCTGGCGCGCCAAGCCGGCAGTGCCGTTCGGCGGCAAGTTCCGCATCATCGACTTTCCGCTGTCCAACTGCATCAACTCGGGCATTCGCCGCATCTCGGTCGTCACCCAGTACAAGTCGCATTCGCTGCAACGCCACCTGCAACGCGGCTGGGGCTTCCTGTCCGGCCAGTTCGGCGAGTTCGTCGAGGTGCTCTCGGCGCAGCAGCGCCTCGGCGAGGGCTGGTACACCGGCACCGCCGACGCCATCTACCAGAACCTGGACATCCTCCGGCACTACAACCCCACCTACGTGCTGGTGCTGGCCGGCGACCACATCTACAAGATGGACTACGGCAAGATGGTGGCCGCGCATGTCGCCAACGGCGCGGACATCACCGTGGGCTGCATCCCGGTGCCGCGGGACGAGGCGCGCGCCTTCGGCGTGATGGAGGTGGACGAGGTCGGCCGCATCATCGAGTTCGCCGAAAAGCCCGACGACCCCAAGCCCATGCCGGACAACCCGGACAAATCGCTGGCCTCGATGGGCATCTACGTGTTCAACGCCGACTACCTGCGCGACCGCCTGCTGGCCGATGCCAGGAACGCCGGCTCCAGTCACGATTTCGGCAAGGACATCATCCCCGCCGCCGTCGCCCATGACCGGGTGTTCTGCTTCCGCTTCATGAACGCCAACACCGGCGCGCCCGGCTACTGGCGCGATGTCGGCACCGTGGACGCCTACT
>JALVTX010000187.1 GCA_027035825.1 Mariprofundaceae bacterium | reverse complement strand
GACATCTTCCTGGACACCGTGGACGTCGTCGTCTGCGACGGCTTTGCCGGCAACGTGGCGCTGAAGACCATGGAGGGCGCGGCGCGCTTCATCCTGCACAGCCTCAAGGAAGCGGTGGCCGAAAGCGCGACCGCGCGCGCCGGCATGGCGCTGGCGCGCGGCGCGCTCAAGCGTTTCAAGGCGCGCATTGACCCGGGCGAGCACAACGGCGCGCCGCTGCTCGGGCTGAACGGCGTGGTGGTCAAGAGCCACGGCGGCGCCGACGCTTATGCCTATGCGCGCGCCATCGGCGTGGCTCACCGCGAGGTGTCGAACGGGCTCATCGAGCGCATCGTCTCGGTGATGAACGAGTGGACGGAAGCCGCCTGATGCCGGTGCGCGCGCATATCACCGGCGTGGGCGGGTATCTCCCCGAGCGCGTGCTGACCAACCGTGATCTCGAGCGCATCGTGGACACCAGCGACGAATGGATCGTGGAGCGCACCGGGATTCGCGAGCGTCACATCATCGCCGAGGATCAGCGCACCTCCGACCTGGCGCTGGAGGCTGCCAGGCAGGCTCTGGCGGATGCCGGCATCGAGGCCGGCGACCTGGACGCGCTGGTCGTGGCCACGACCACGCCGGACATGGTGTTTCCGTCCACGGCGGCCATCGTGCAGGCCAAGCTGGGCGTGGCGGGCTTTCCCGTCTGGGACATCCAGGCCGTCTGCTCGGGCTTCGTCTATGGCCTGGCGCAGCTGGCGGGCATGATGGAGGCCGGCATGTTCCGGCGGGTGCTGCTCGTGGGCGCGGAATCCATGTCCCGCATCCTGGACTGGACGGATCGCTCGACCTGCGTGCTGTTCGGCGATGGAGCGGGAGCCGTGGTGCTGGAGGCCCGGGATGACGGCGAAGGGGGCGTGCTGGGCTCGGTGCTGGACGCCGACGGCTCGCACCGCAAGCTCTTGATGGCCGCGCATCCGCATCCGGGCGCGAGCCCCGACGCCGTGGGCGATGCGCCCGATGATGCGCCTGATTTGCAGGTGGATGCGGCGGGCGTGGCCGCCATCGAGATGAAGGGCAACGAGGTGTTTCGCATCGCCGTCACCAGGCTGGGCGAGGTGGTCGGGCGGGTGCTTGATCACTGCGGCATGGACGAATCCGAGGTGGACTGGCTGATTCCGCACCAAGCGAATATCCGAATCATTCAGGCCACGGCCCGCAAGCTCGGCCTGGGCATGGAGCGCATCGCCATTACCGTGGATCGCCACGCCAACACCTCCTCGGCCAGCGTGCCGCTGGCCCTGAACGAATACTATCGCGCCGAGCGAATTCGCCCCGGGCAGGTGCTGCTGCTGGAAGCCTTCGGCGCCGGATTCGTATGGGGCGCCAATCTCGTGCGTTGGAGCAAGTCATGAGCAAGTCGTTTGCCTTCCTGTTTCCGGGCCAGGGCTCGCAACGCCCCGGCATGCTGGAGGCGTTCATCGGTTCGGAGCCGGTGGTGGACGAGACCCTGGCCGAGGCCTCCGAGGCGCTGGGTTACGACATGGCCGCGCTCTTCGCCGATCGCCCGGAGGGGCGGCTGAACCGCACCGAATACACGCAGCCGGCGCTGCTGGCCGCCTCCACCGCGCTGGTGCGCCTGTGGCGGCATCGCGGGGGGCCGGAAGCGGCCTGCGGCGCCGGCCACAGCCTGGGCGAGTACTCGGCGCTGGTGGCTGCCGGCAGCCTAGATTTCGCCGAGGCGTTGCGACTGGTGGCGTTCCGCGGCCGGGCCATGAACGAGGCCGTGGCCGAGGGCGAGGGGCGCATGGCGGCCATCCTCGGGCTGGAGGATGCGCGCATCGAGGAGCTGTGCGAGGAGGCGTCCACCCAGAGCGAGCGCGTCTGGCCCGCCAACTACAACTGCCCCGGCCAGCTGGTCGTTGCCGGCCATGCCGCCGCCGTGGACCGCCTAATGGAGGCGGCCCGCGCCGCCGGCGCCAAGCGGGCGCTGCCGCTGCCGGTGAGCGCGCCGTCGCACACGCCGCTGATGCAGCCGGCCGCCGACGCGATGGCCGAGCGCCTGAAGAAAGTGGATATCCGCGCGCCGATGATGCCCGTGTGGAGCAATGCGCTGGCCGCGCCGCTGGATGAGCCGGACGAGATTCGCGAGGCGCTGGTGCGGCAACTGGTTTCGCCCGTCCGGTGGTCGGAGATCGTGCGCCACATGGCGCGCACCGGCGTGCTTCAGGGCGTGGAAATGGGGCCGGGCAAGGTGCTGGCCGGCATCGTGCGCCGCATTGACCGCTGTTTCAGCGTCCATGTGAGCGAGACGCCGGAAGCTCTGACTCAGGCGCTGGAACATCTTCAATAACAATCATCTGCGAGGGAGGAGAACATGAGCGATCAACCCGTGGCCATCGTGACCGGCGCCAGCCGCGGCATCGGCTATGCGGTGGCGAGCGCGCTGGGCTCCAGGGGATACCGGCTCGCCATCTGCGGCACCCGCGAGGAAACCATCCGCGCGGCGGCGGAACGCCTGCGGGAGGCATGCGATGCGGACGTGTGGCCGGAGGTGGTGGACGTGCGCGAGCGCGAAGCCGTGCAGGCGTTCGTGAGCGGCGCTGCGAAGCGCTGGGGCCGGCTGGACGTGCTGGTGAACAATGCCGGCATCACCCGCGACAACATCGCCATGCGCATGAAGCCGGAGGAATGGCGCGACGTGCTGGACACCAACCTGTCGTCGGTGTTCCACGCCACGCAGGCGGCGCTGCGACCGATGATGAAGGCGCGTTTCGGGCGCATCATCAACATCTCCTCCGTCGTGGCCTCGATGGGCAATCCCGGGCAGATCAACTACTGCGCCAGCAAGGGCGGCATTGATGCGCTGACGCGTTCGCTGGCGCGCGAGGTGGGCTCGCGCGGCATCACGGTCAATGCCGTGGCGCCGGGCTTCATCGCCACGGACATGACGGCCGAGCTGGGCGAGGAGGCAACGAAGGCGCTGACCTCGCAGGTGCCGCTGGGACGGCTGGGTACGCCCGAGGACATCGCGCATGCGGTGGCCTTTCTGGCCAGCCCGGAGGCAGGCTACATCACCGGCCAGGTGCTGCACGTCAACGGCGGCATGTACATGTGAGGGCCATTTGCCGCTGTTCGGGCGGCGCCTTGCCGCTATCCCAAGAAGCGCGGGCAGGCCCAACTTCGTGGTTGCCACGGAGGACTGCATATAGACAATGCGGCTCGCGGACATCATTGCCGGCGGCTGCTTGTGCAAGGCGCGGGGGTATGATAGAAGCCGCGTAACTTTGAAACGGAGGGACTTCATGTCTGCAGAAATCGAAGCAAAAGTCATCAAGATCGTGGCCGATCAGCTCAACGTGGACGAGAGCGAGATCAATCCCGATTCTTCGTTTGTGGACGATCTGGGCGCCGATTCGCTGGACACCGTCGAGCTGGTGATGGCTTTTGAGGAAGAATTTGGCATCGAGATTCCGGACGAGGACGCCGAGAAGATCCAGAACGTTCAGAACGCCATCGATTACATCGCGGCCAAAGCTGAATAATCGTTCATGACGCGACGCGTTGTCGTCACGGGCGTGGGTCTGGTGACTCCGCTCGGGGCGCACACCGAAGACACCTGGAACAACCTGATCGCCGGCAAGTCGGGCATTCGACGCATCACCCGCTTTGACGCGGAGGCGGCGGGGCTGGCCTGCACCATCGCCGGTGAGGTTCCCGATTTCGATGTCAGCGAATACCTGAACCGCAAGGATGCCCGCAAGGTGGACACCTTCATCCAGTACGGCATCGGCGCGGCCATGCAGGCGTTGGCGCAGTCGGGGCTGGAGGTGAACGAGGCGAACGCCGAACGGGTGGGCATCATCATCGGCTCCGGCATTGGCGGTCTGCCCAATATCGAGGCCACAATGCGCGCCTACGAGCAGGGCGGCGCGCGCAAGATTTCGCCGTTCTTCATCGCCCAGACCATCATCAACATGACCTCGGGCTGGGTTTCCATGCTCACGGGCGCGAAGGGGCCGAACTCGGCCACGGTGACGGCCTGCGCCACCGGCACGCATGCCATTGGCGACGCCTGGGCCATCATTGCGCGCGGCGATGCCGACGCGATGATCGCCGGCGGCTCGGAGGCCTGCATTTGCGAGCTGGGCGTGGGAGGCTTCGCGGCTTCCCGGGCGCTTTCCACCCGCAACGACGAGCCGGAACGCGCCTCCCGTCCGTGGGACAAGGATCGCGACGGCTTCGTGATGGGCGAGGGCGCGGGCGTGCTGGTGCTGGAATCGCTGGAGTCCGCCACCGCGCGCGGCGCCGAGATTCTGGCCGAGGTTGTCGGCTACGGCATGTCCGGCGACGCCTACCACATCACGGCTCCCGCGCCGGGCGGCGAGGGCGGTGCCCGTTGCATGCGGACGATGCTGGAGCGCGCCGGCATCGGCATCGAGGAAGTGGATTACATCAATGCGCACGGCACCTCGACGCCGGCGGGCGACGTGGCCGAGACCGAGGGCATCAAGTCCGTGTTTGGCGAGCATGCAAGGAAGCTGATGGTGTCGTCCACGAAGTCCATGACCGGGCATCTGCTGGGCGCGGCGGGCGGCATCGAGGCCGGATTTACCGTGCTGGCCGTGAAGCGCGGCGTGGTTCCGCCCACCATCAACCTGGAGGAGCCGGGGGAGGGCTGCGACCTGGACTACGTGCCGAACGAGGCGCGGGAGGCGGAGATTCGCGTGGCCATTTCCAATTCCTTCGGCTTTGGCGGCACCAACGCCTCCGTGGCCTTCCGCCGTTTCGACTGATGGCCTGCGGGATCCGCGCGCGGTGAAGTTCCGCACCATTGCCAATCCGGGCCGTAAGTTCACCGCTTACGGCCTTTTTTCTTGGTTCCGGGAGCAATGCGCGATGCTGCTGGAAGACCCCGCGAATCCCGGTGGCAGACAGTTGGTCGCCTCGCGCGCGGGCATCCGTCGCTACTGGCCAGACGGGACGGGGCCGGAAGGAACGGGCGCCGACGATTTCCTGCAAGACTGGCGCGGACGGCTGCAAGCGCGACGGGGCCCGTCGGCCGCGCCGGCCTGCGTCATCCATGCCGCCTACGAGGCGGGAGGCATGTTCGAGCGTCTGCCCGCGCCTGCAACGCCCGTGCCGGCGGCGGTCCTGTGGATGCTGTATCCCGAGTGGTCGCTGTGTTTCGAGGGCGACGCGGTGCACCTGGCCGCCGGGAGCGAATCCATGCTGGACGAGCTGGAACGGATGCTGGCTCATGCCGCGGCCAATCTCGCGCCCGAGGGCGATGCTTCGGTTGCCGGCGAAGCACGGGGCGATGCATGGGACGGCGCATGGGACGGCGCATGGGAGGTCACGTCGGGCGAGGATTACATGGATGCGGTGCGGCGCGTGAAGGCATACGTGGCCGCCGGCGACGTGTTCCAGGCCAACATCGCGCGATTCTGGCGCATGCCATTCGCGGCCGGGGCCTTGCCGGCCCTGCATGCGCGGCTCCGGCGGGCGAACCCGGCGCCTTTTTCCGGCTGGCTGCGGGTGGAGACGGATGAAACCACGATGCACGTGCTGTCCGCCTCGCCAGAGCGGCTGTTCCGATTGACGCCGGACGGCGTGGTGGAAACCCGCCCCATCGCTGGCACGCGCCGGCGCGGGCAGGCGGACGACGAGGCCATGCGCCGCGAGTTGCTGCTTTCCGAAAAGGAGCGCGCCGAGCACATCATGCTGGTGGATCTGGAACGCAACGATCTGGGGCGGGTGTGCCGGCCCGGCACGGTGGAGGTGAACGAGCGCATGGTCGTGGAGCGGTACGCGACCGTGCAGCATATCGTCTCCAACATGCGCGGGCGCTTGCGGCCGGAATGTGACGTGGTGGACGTGTTTCGCGCCATGTTTCCGGGCGGCACCATCACCGGCTGCCCCAAGGTGCGCTGCATGGAAATCATCCACGAGCTGGAGCGTCGCGCGCGCGGCCCCTACACCGGGGCCATGGGCTACGTGGCCTGGGATGGATCGGCGGACATGAACATCCTGATTCGCAGCTTCTGGCACGTGGACGGGGCGCTGCACTGGGCCGCCGGCGCGGGCATCGTGGCCGATTCCGATCCGTCGCGGGAGCTGGCGGAGACGGAGCACAAGGCGGCGGGGCTGTTGCGGGCGCTGACGCTCTGAAACGCTTGCCCTTGCGATGGCGGGAGCCTATGCTTCGCATCCTTGAAAGTGAGCTGCGGCTCGCTTTTTTGTTTTTTTGGGGCGTGCGAACGCGGAAAGCGCGCAACGCTCCGGGCGAGGCTGGATTGATCGAGGAACGAATCAAAGAATTGCTGGCGCCGATCGCCGCGGAGCTGGGCGTGGACGTGCTCAAGGTGAGCCTGGGCGGCGGCGATCACCGTCAATTGCTGCGCGTGGTCGTGGATCAGGCCGGCGGCGTGCCGTTCGAGACGCTGGAGCGGGTGAGCCGGGCGCTGTCCCTGCAACTGGACGCCGAAGACCTGATTTCGGGGCGCTACCATCTGGAGGTGACCTCGCCGGGGCTGGATTGGCCGCTGGAGACGGAAGCGGATTTCCGCCGCCATGAAGGCGAAATGCTGCGGGCGAGCATGGCGGACGGCACGAGCGTTTGCGGCCGCAATCTCGGCCCGGCGGAAGGCGGGGTGCGCATCGCCGATGAATCGGGCGCGGTGCGCGAGATCGCGCTGGATGAAACGACGAAGATTGTCCGGACGGTGGACTGGGGCCGTTCGGACGGAAGAAAAAAGCGAAAGAGCAGGTGAGGTTGAAACCGATGAATGTTCAGATGTTGCAGGTGGCGCAGGCGGTTGCGCGCGAGAAGGGCGTCGAGGAGGACGTGGTCATCGAGGCCATGGAGCAGGCCATCAAGACCGCCGCGCGGCGCACCTATGGCGACAAGCA
>JALVTX010000186.1 GCA_027035825.1 Mariprofundaceae bacterium | reverse complement strand
GGCGTGCGCGAGTTCGGCATGAGCCACATCATGAACGGCCTGGCGCTGCACGGCGGCGTGATTCCGTTCGGCGGCACCTTCCTGATGTTCTCCGAGTATGCGCGCAACGCCATTCGCATGTCGGCGCTGATGGGCGTCGGCTCCATCTTCGTTTACACGCACGACTCGATCGGCCTGGGCGAGGACGGCCCCACCCATCAGCCGGTGGAGCAGATCGCGACGCTGCGCTACATCCCGCGCATGCAGGTGTGGCGTCCGGCCGATGCGGTGGAGTCCGCCGTGGCCTGGAAGGTGGCCGTCAAGCGCCGCGATTTGCCGACGACGCTGATCTTCACGCGTCAGGGCCTGCCCTGCAACGACTACGCCGACGAGCAGGTGGCCAACATCGAGCGCGGCGGCTACATCCTCAGCGACTGCGATGGCAAGCCGGATGTCATCATCATCGCCACCGGTTCCGAGGTGCAGCTGGCGATGGCGGCGCAGAAGGAGCTGGAAGGCAAGACGAAGGTGCGCGTGGTCTCCATGCCGTGCTGCGAGGCGTTCGACGCCCAGGACGAGGCCTACCGCGAGTCCGTGCTGCCGTCGAAGGTGACGAAGCGCGTGGCCGTCGAGGCCGGCGTGACCGGCTACTGGCGCAAGTACGTGGGCCTGGATGGCAAGGTCATCGGCATCGACCGCTTTGGCGAGTCGGCGCCGGCGGCCGAGCTGTTCAAGGAGTTCGGCATCACCGCCGAGGCGGTGGTGAACGCCGTCAACGAGCTGGCCTGATCCCTTCATGACCGAGTCAAATCTGAAGCAAAGGAGAGACGCATGACCATCAAAGTAGGCATCAACGGTTTTGGTCGCATCGGCCGCATGGCCTTCCGCGCCATTGCCAAGGAATTCAATGACATGGAGGTCGTCGGCATCAACGACCTGCTCGACCCCGAGTATCTCGCGTACATGCTCCGGCACGATTCCGTGCACGGCCTGTTCGACGGCGAGGTGTCGGTCGAGGACGGCAACCTGGTCGTGAACGGCAAGACCATCCGCGTCACCGCCGAGACCGATCCGGCCAACCTGAAGTGGGACGAGGTCGGCGCCGACCTGGTGCTGGAGTGCACGGGCTTCTTCCTGACCGAGGAAGGCTGCCAGAAGCACATTGACGCCGGCGCGAAGAAGGTGGTTCAGTCCGCGCCCTCCAAGGATCACACGCCGATGTTCGTCTATGGCGTGAACCACGAGGACTACGCCGGCCAGGCCATCGTTTCGGCCGCGTCCTGCACGACCAACTGCCTGGCCCCGCTGGCCAAGGTGGTGCACGACAACTTCGGCATCAAGCGCGGCCTGATGACGACCGTGCACGCGGCCACGGCGACGCAGAAGACCGTGGACGGCCCGTCCAAGAAGGACTGGCGCGGCGGCCGCGGCATCCTGGAGAACATCATCCCCTCTTCCACCGGCGCGGCCAAGGCCGTGGGCAAGGTGATTCCGTCGCTGAACGGCAAGCTCACCGGCATGGCCTTCCGCGTGCCGACCTCCGACGTCTCCGTGGTGGATCTGACGGTGGAGCTGGAGAAGGAAGCGAGCTACGACGATATCGTCGCGGCCGTGAAGCAGGCCTCCGAGACGCCGGGCATCGGCGACACGCTGGCCTTCACCGACGAGAAGGTGGTGTCCACCGACTTCCGCGGCTGCTCCTACTCGTCCATCTTCGACTCCACGGCCGGCATCGCCATTGACGGCACCTTCGTCAAGCTGGTGGCCTGGTACGACAACGAGTACGGCTACACCTGCAACATGCTGCGCTTCGCGCGGCACGTGGCCAACAACTAGGGAAAACGCGAACGGGGGGCGGTGTTGCCGCCCCCACGTTTGTCATTGCCCGCCCGTCTCACCCCTCTTCAGGGATGGCGGCCCGGCAGCGACAAGCGTGTTTCATTTTGGGCTTCAACGCCTCGCCCATATCCCGCGCCCACATCCCGGCCTCCTGCCGGGCAGCGCGCGGGCAATAACAAGGAGGGAAACCATGTCCGTCATCAAAATGAGCGATCTCGATCTTGCCGGCAAGCACGTGCTGATCCGCGAGGACCTGAACGTGCCCATCGTTGACGGCGAGGTCGGCGACGACACCCGCATCCGCGCCAGCCTGCCGACGATGAAGCAGGCGATGGACGCCGGCGCCCGCGTGATGGTCATGGCGCACTTGGGTCGGCCGACCGAGGGCGAGTACGACGAGCAGTATTCGCTGGCGCCGGTGGCGCGCCACCTGTCCAGGGTGCTCGGCCGCGAGGTGCGGTTGGTCAAGGACTACCTGGAGCATGCGCCCGAGGTCGCCAAGGGCGAGCTGGTGCTCCTGGAGAACATCCGTTTCAACAAGGGGGAGAAAAAGAACGACGATGAGCTTTCGCGCAAGTATGCCGCGCTGTGCGACGTCTATGTGATGGACGCCTTCGGCACGGCCCACCGCGCCCAGGCTTCCACCCACGGCGTGGCCAAGTACGCGCCGGTGGCCTGCGCGGGCCCCTTGCTGGCGGCCGAGCTCGAGGCGCTGGGCAAGGCGCTGGACAACCCGGCCCGGCCGATGGTCGCCATCGTTGGCGGCTCGAAGGTCTCGACCAAGCTGACCGTGCTCGAGTCATTGTCCAAGGTCGTGGATCAGCTCGTGGTCGGCGGCGGCATCGCCAACACCTTCATCGCGGCCGCCGGTTACAACGTCGGCAAGTCGCTCTACGAGCCCGACCTGATTGACACCTGCAAGCGGCTGACCGAGGCCGCGCGCGCCCGCGGTGGCGACATCCCGGTGCCGACCGACGTGGTCGTTGGCAAGGAGTTCTCGCCGGATGCCGAGGCGACGCTGAAGAAGGTCGAGGACGTGGCCGACGACGACATGATCTTCGACATCGGCCCGGAATCCGCCCAGGCCCTGGCCGACATCCTCAAGCAGGCCGGCACCATCGTCTGGAATGGCCCCGTCGGCGTGTTCGAGTTCGACCAGTTCGGCGAGGGAACGAAGGCCATCTCGATGGCCATCGCCGAATCCCCGGCCTTCTCGATCGCCGGCGGCGGCGACACGCTGGCCGCGGTCGCGAAATACGGCATCGCCGACAAGGTGAGCTACATCTCCACTGGCGGCGGCGCCTTCCTCGAGTTCCTCGAGGGCAAGAAGCTGCCCGCCGTGGCCATCCTCGAGGAGCGTGCCGCCCAGTGAGCGAGTTTCGTCGAACCAAGATCGTCGCCACCCTGGGGCCGGCCTCCGAGTCGGCGGAGATGGTGGACAAGCTGGTGGCCGCCGGCGTCAACGTCGTGCGCCTGAACTTCTCCCACGGCACGCCGGACGAGCACCGCGCCCGCGCCGAACGGGTGCGCGAGGCGGCCCGCCGCCACGGCGTCTGCGTCGGCATCCTGGCCGACATGCAGGGGCCGAAGATCCGCTGCGGCAAGTTCCGTAGCGGCAAGATCATGCTCAAGCCAGGGCAGCACTTCATCCTCGACGCCGACCTGCCGCTGGAGGACGGCGACGAGGAGCGCGTTGGCCTCACCTACAAGGAGCTGGTCAACGACGTCGAGCCGGGCGCGCGCCTGCTGCTCAACGACGGCCTCATCGTCATGGACGTCACCCGCGTGGAAGGCAATGAAATTCACTGTTCCGTGGTGGTCGGCGGCGAGCTGTCGAACAACAAGGGCATCAACCGCGCCGGCGGCGGCCTGTCGGCGGCGGCCCTGACGGACAAGGATAAGGAAGACATCAAGACCGCCTGCGCCATCGGCGTGGACTACATCGCCATCAGCTTCCCGCGCGACGGGGCGGACATGGAGTATGCCCGCAAGCTGGTGCGCGAGGCCGGCGGCCATGCGCGTCTGGTGGCCAAGGTGGAGCGCGCCGAAGCGGTGGACAACCTGGAATCCATCCTGGAGGCCTCGGACGCGGTGATGGTCGCCCGCGGCGACCTTGGCGTGGAGATCGGCGACGCCGCCGTGCCGCCGGTGCAGAAGCGCATCCTGCGCATGGCGCCCCGCTACAACTGCCCGGTCATCGTGGCCACGCAGATGATGGAGTCCATGATCAACAACCCCATCCCCACCCGCGCCGAGGTCAACGACGTGGCCAACGCGGTGCTGGACGGCACCGACGCCATCATGCTCTCGGGCGAGACGGCGGCCGGCAAATACCCGGTCGAGGCCGTGCAGGCCATGCACCGCACCTGCATCGAGACCGAGAAGCAGAAGGTGCTGCCCTCGTCATCCACGCGCGACCCCCGCTATCCGCCGCAGTCCGTGGACGAGTGCATCGCCCGCCAGGCGATGGACGCCTCGCATGCGATGCCGGTCAAGGCCATCGCCGCCTTCACGCAAAGCGGCAACACGGTGCTCTACATGTCCCGGCACCTGGCGCAGGTGCCGATCTATGCGCTGACGCCCTCGGGCGAGACGGCCGGCCGGGTCACGCTGTTCCGCAACGTGATTCCCAAGCCCATCCGCGGCGACTACGAGGAGAGCGACGCGCCGCGCGCCACCCGCGACGCGCTGGAGATGATGCTCAGCGACGAGCTGGTGGCGCCGGAAGACCTCATCGTGATGACGCTGGGCACGCCGATGGGCCATGCCGGCGGCACCAACGCGATGAAGATGATTTACGTGGGCGAATCGCTCAAGCAAGGCAGCCCGCAAAATTGATTTTGAACCGGACGCGCGACACAATGGCGTCCAGACAAGGCCTGACAACCACAAGGAGGAAAACATGGCATTAATCTCGATGAGACAGTTGCTGGACTATGCCGCCGAGCACGATTTCGGCATGCCGGCGTTCAACGTGAACAACATGGAGCAGGTGCACGCCATCATGGAAGCCGCCGACGAGTGCAACTCGCCGGTCATCATGCAGGGCTCGGCCGGCGCGCGCAAATACGCGGGCGAGCCGTTCCTGCGTCATCTGGTGGATGCTGCCGTCGAGCAGTACCCGCACATCCCGGTCGTGATGCACCAGGATCACGGCTCCGAGCCGGCCGTGTGCCTGCGTTCCATCCAGTCCGGCTTCACCTCGGTGATGATGGACGGCTCGCTGATGCCGGACATGAAGACCCCGTCCACCTACGAGTACAACGTCGAGGTCACCCGCAAGGTGGTGGAGATGGCGCATGCCGGCGGCGTGTCCGTCGAGGGCGAGCTGGGCTGCCTGGGCTCGCTGGAAACCGGCGAGATGGGCGAGGAAGACGGCCACGGCGCCGAAGGCAAGCTGGACATGGACCAGCTGCTGACCGACCCGGATCAGGCCGCCGACTTCGTGGAGCAGACCGGCGTGGACGCGCTGGCCATCGCCATCGGCACCAGCCACGGCGCCTACAAGTTCACCAAGCCGCCCACGGGCGCGGTGCTGCGCATTGACCGCATCAAGGAAATCCACGCCAAGCTGCCGAACACGCACCTGGTGATGCACGGCTCCTCCTCGGTGCCGCAGGAGTGGCTGAAGATCATCAACGAGTACGGCGGCGACATGGGCGAGACCTATGGCGTGCCGGTCGAGGAAATCGTCGAGGGCATCCGCCACGGCGTGCGCAAGGTGAACATCGACACCGACCTGCGCATGGCCTCCACGGGCGCCATCCGCCGTCACCTGGCCGAGAATCCGTCGAACTTCGATCCGCGCAAGTACTACGCGGCCGCGAAGGACGCGATGAAGGAGATCTGCAAGGCGCGCTTCGAGGCCTTCGGTTCCGCCGGCCATGCGGACAAGATCAAGCCCAAGCGCCTGGAAGAGATGATCGGCTTCTACGGCTGACGCCTTCCTTGTAAGTGACGGGAGCGGCGCATCCACGGGTGCGCCGCTTCTTCTTTGTACGCCTGATTATCGTCTGAATTTTCGCCCGAAATGGCTGGCCCTGGCAGGCGCTATGCGCTGACGCGCGCCGGAATCCCCAGCGCCTCCGCGCGCGCGGCCAGCGCGTGCATCTCGGACTCGCCGAGCGGCGACAGCCGGCCGGCCTCGGGCTGCATCGAGGGCCGCGCCAGTCCATAGAGCAGCACGCCCCGAAACCCCGGAGCTTCCGCCTTCAGCCGCGCCAGGAACTCCAGCCAGGCCTGGATGTCCTCCTCCGGCGGCGGCCGGCCATCCATGCGGAACATGCAGGTCTGGATCCAGGTCGGGCACAAGGCCGCCGCCCGCCTTGCCTGCCGCATCTGCCGCTCCGGGTCCACGGCCACGCCGTTGATTCGCTTCGCGGCCTCTCTCGTCGCGGCATCCACCTTCAGCCACACCTGCCCGCGATGGCGGGCCATCCGCCGCAGTCCCCGCTCCACCTCCGGGCGATGCACGCAGGAGCCATTGGTGATGAGCACGATGTCCACGCGATCCAGCAGCGAGAAGCGATCCAGCGCCCGCTCGATGGCTTCCACCACGTCATCGAACTGGCGGCAGGTGGTCGGTTCGCCGTTGCCGGAGATGGCCACGTCGCGGATGACCCGGCAGCCCTCCGGCACCCGCCGGACCATGAAATCGCCGCGGACGAGCGCCTCCAGCATCGCATCCAGCTCCCGCTCCAGGAGCGGCATGTCCACCTCGGGCGCCACGCCACGCGTCAGGTTCGGCACCTGGCAATAGACGCATCGCCAGTTGCAGGCGTTGTTCGGGTTGAGGTTGACGCCGATGGAGACGCCGCCCGCGCGCCGCGACACCACGGGGTAAACATGGCGCATGCCGAGCACGTCCCGGTCGTGATTGGCCGGCGTCAGCAGGGATTCCTCGCCGCTCATGGAACCATGCTACACGCCCGCCGACGTGATGGAACCGCGCCACCCCTCCCCTGTCCTGGTTCAGACAGATGTGAGACATTGAGGGCAAGAGGGAGGGCCTCCATTCTTGGGGTTGAAAGACCACGAGAGAAAGGAGGCCCTGATGCGGATTATAGGGATGCCTGGGG
>JALVTX010000185.1 GCA_027035825.1 Mariprofundaceae bacterium | reverse complement strand
TTCACGCACAGCACCAGCTCCAGCGGCCATTCACGCCGGCGCACTCGCTTCGGCCGACGGCTCCCAGGCTCCAGGCCTCGCACACCCTGACGCGCCAGACGCCCGCGCCAGCGGTAAAACGTCGCTCGCGATACGCCAGCCATGCGGCAGGCGTCACCCACCGACAAACCCCGCGCGCAGCCATGCCCCACACGCTCCAATATCTCCAGCCGACGCCGAGTCTCTTCGCTCAACTCCGACAGCACCATCTTCGAGGCGCGACAAATCGCCCCAGGCATCCCTATAATCCGCATCAGGGCCTCCTTTCTCTCGTGGTCTTTCAACCCCAAGAATGGAGGCCCTCCCTCTTGCCCTCAATGCCTCACATCTGTCTGAACCAGGACAGGCCCGTCATCCGTTTTCCGGCCGGGCCTAATAAGGACGCCGGGCCGAAAACTCGGCCAGTTCCTCCAGCAAAAGCCGCGTCTCGGGCTCTCCATGCTTCGGAAGCGCCCGGCGGGCGCGCGCCGCATACGCCGCGGCCGTTTGCAGGCAGTGATCCGCGCCGCCCGCCGCCTGCACAGCCCGGCGCACCTGCTCGCGCTCATCGGCGGCATAGCCCCCGCGCTCGGCAATCCGCTCCACCAGCGCCGCCAGTTCCGCATCCCGCGCCATCGCATACACCAGGGGCAGCGTGATCTTGCCCTCTTCGAGGTCATGCCCCACAGGCTTGCCGACGGCCTTCGCCTCCGCCGCATAATCGAGCACGTCGTCCATCAGCTGAAAGGCTACGCCCAGGCACATGCCATATTCGGCCATGCGCTGGATGGTGGTTGCATCCTGATCCGCGAGCCGCGCGCCGATCTCGGCCGCGGCCGAGAACAGCACCGCCGTCTTGCGCTCGATGACCTCCAGGTATTCCGCCTCGGTCATCTCCAGGTGGAAGGTGCGCACGAGCTGAAGCACCTCTCCCTCGGCCAGGGTGTTGGACACGCCCGCCAGCAGACGCAGGATGTCCATGCGCCCCTGCTCCACCATCATCTCGAAGGCGCGCGAGAACAGGAAATCCCCCACCAGCACGCTGGCCTGGTTGCCCCAGACGCCATTGGCCGAGGGCGCGCCCCGGCGCACGTCGGACTCGTCCACCACGTCGTCGTGCAAGAGCGAAGCCGTGTGCAGGAACTCCACCACCACCGCCAGCGGAATGTGCCCGACGCCCGCGTAGCCGAACAGCCGCGCCGAAAGCAGGCACAACAGCGGTCGCAAGCGCTTGCCGCCGGCATCCACGATGTAGTTGCCGATGGCCGGGATCATCATCACGTCGGTGGAAAGCTGCTCGCGAATGCAGCGATTCACCGCTTCCATGTCATCGGCGCACAAACGGTGTGCCTTGTCGAGCGGATGGGTCGCGGGCGGAGCTTCGGAGGAGTTCACCGCGCGCATCGTAGGCGCGCGCGTGCCGAGGTCAACACTCTGTCCTAGTCCACTACATATGAGACAAAGGCGTGGATTCAGGCCGCCATTCTGGGATTGAGGCTGGCAAGATACTGTGCGGGCGGTAGGAGGTTCAAGGCCTTGTGCGGTCGGATGTGGTTGTAG
>JALVTX010000184.1 GCA_027035825.1 Mariprofundaceae bacterium | reverse complement strand
CACCAGATGAAGACGCTCATCACCCGCATCGGCGAGGGCTCCAAGATCATCATTCTGGGCAACAATGCGCAGATCGACACGCCGTACCTGACCGCGCAGACCAACGGCCTGACGATGGCCGTGATGCGCTTTGCCTATTGGCCGCACAGCGGCCACGTGACGCTCAAGGCCAGTGAGCGCTCGCGGCTGGCCGCCTATGCGGCCGAGGTGATGTAGGCCGGGGCCGCCCCTTACAAAGCCATTGCCGCTGGCTTTTCGGTTGCCGGCGTCGCCGCGGGCTTCTTGGGCGCGGCGGAATGATCAGGTTTCCCGGCGCCGGCATTGGAGCCGGCCGCCGGATGTTGCTCATGGGCCTTGGCGTTGGGCTTGGCCTTGGGCCGGGCAGGCGTGGAGGCATTCGTGGCCTGGCTGGCGCTGGCCGGGGCTTTGGCAGCCTTGGGAGAAGAGCGTGTGGACGAAGCATGGGGCGCCGGGCTGGTCTTGGGCGCGGCCGTTGGCTTTGGCGCCTCCTTGGCGGCCCCGGCTGGTTTCGCGCCGTGGGCAGGCGCGGGCTTGGCGCTCTTCATGTCCACCTTGGCGCGCACGCGCGTGGCTGGCGAGGAGAGCCGCAGCAGCACGGCCTCGGCCTTGGCGATCTCGGCCCGGGTCTGGTCGTCGGCCAGCCGCGAGAGTTCCTGGAGGTTCAGGAGCATCTTCTTCAGTTCCGCCCGCACCATGTCATGCCGGCTGGTCGTCAGCAGCGATTCCACGTGGCTGACGCGATGCTCGATGGCGGCCACCTTGTGCTCAAGGGCGCGATCCGGCTGCCGGGCGTTCAGTCGCTGGTTCAGTTTCATCAGGCCCGCCAGCGAGACGGCGGCAAGTCCCAGCGCCAGCACGGAAAGCAGCACCGGCAGCATCGGCGAGCGTCGCGTCGGCTCCGCCGGCGAGGGCGGGGCAGTCTGCTCCCGCGGCGCGTTCTGCTCTGGCGCGGCGTTCTGTTCGTTGGGTTCGGCGGGGCGTTCTTCCGTCATGGTTTCCTCCCGGTTCATGGTTCTAGGGCATCTCTGAATAATTCGCCATAGGCCGCGTTGCGCATCCAATCGCGATGATCGCAAGGAAGGCGACGCCGGTCGTGGCCGTAGCCACGATGCCAAGGAGCCTGACACCGCGAGGGCGCGATTGGGGCGCAACCCTTCGGGACAGGGCCTTGCGTGCGGTCTGCGGCGTTGCTCGGCTTGCACATGGAACCACCATGCGCCGCGCCTCGCGCCTTGCATCCCATCCCGCAAGGCCACTGTCGCGGCCATGCCGGATTGCTCAGAGATGCCCTGTCTCGCCGAATATAGCACGCGCGGGCCTGACCTCTCCCCATTTTTCAGGGGGCGATTATTTAAGGCGTTGATATGTAAGGGATAAATGCTTCATTGGGGTTGGATTGGGGTTCTCCGTTTGTTATTCTGTGTTTGCCTCTAAGCACTGAAAAACAAAGGAGAACCCCGATGAGCAAGGATGCCCGTGAACGGAGCAAATGGAAAGTTCGTCTTGTGGAGTGGACGGATGGGTTGTCGTCCGGCGTTTCCCGACCGGTGCGCAAGCTGAT
>JALVTX010000183.1 GCA_027035825.1 Mariprofundaceae bacterium | reverse complement strand
CTCCGGCGCGCAGTTCGTTGGCGATCACGTGCTGCCGGGGCGGCATGCGGCGGTCGTCGCCGGCACCCACGGCAAGACCAGCACCGCCAGCATGCTGGCGCACGTGCTGGAGTCGGCGGGACACAAGCCGGGCTTTCTCATCGGCGGCATCCCGGAAAACTTCGGGCTACCCGCGCGGCTGGGCGAGGGCGCGCCCTTCGTGCTCGAGGGCGACGAATACGACACCGCCTTCTTCGATAAGCGCAGCAAGTTCCTGCACTACCACGCGCGCACGCTGGTGTTGAACAATCTGGAGTTCGACCACGCCGACATCTTTCCCGACCTCGCCGCCATCCAGCGGCAATTCCATCACCTGCTGCGCACCGTGCCGGCTTCGGGCCGCATCATCGTCAACGCCGAGGACGACAACCTGCGCGAGGTGCTGGCCATGGGCTGCTGGACGCCGGCCACCACCTTCGCCCGCCACGGCAGCGCCGAAGCCGACTGGACATGGGAGCCCCTGGCGGCGGATGCCTCGCGCTTTCGCCTGCGCCACCGCGAGCGCGTGGTCTGCGACGTGTGCTGGCCGCTGATTGGCGACCACATGGCGGCCAACGCCTGCGCCGCCGCGGCCGCCGCGCACGCGCTCGGCGTTCCCCAAGAAGCGCTGGAAGCGGCGCTGCAAGGCTTCGCGGGGGTGCGTCGTCGCATGACGCTGGCCGGCGAGGCGAGGGGGGTGCGCGTGTTCGACGATTTCGCGCATCATCCGACGGCCATCGCCGCCGTGGTGCGCGCGGCGCGCCACCAGATGGGCGACCGCGGCCGCCTCTGGGTCATCGTTGAACCTCGTTCGAACACGATGCGAACACGCGTTCACGAATCCCGCCTGCCGCAATGCTTCGAGGGCGCGGATCTCGTCATCTTCGCCAGGCCTGCCCAAGCCAGAACGCAAACCCGCGATGACAAGACGCTGGACGTAGATGCCGTGTGCGCGGGCATGGGGCCGCATGCGCTGGCGCTGGATGACGCCGACGCCATCGTGCGCCACGTGGCGCCCAGAACGCGCCCGGGCGATCGAGTCCTGGTTCTCTCCAACGGCGGCTTCGACAACATCCACCAGAAACTGCTGGACGCGTTGGCGGAATCCGTTCCCGAGCAGACCGCTTCGCAGCACTCCTTGTAAGCCCCACGACGCCAAGCCGACCAACAGGGCAGACGCCCACGGCCGATTCGCTAGGCCGGGGCACAAGGAGGCTGATATGAACACGGTAGGAAAATCCATGATCGCCGGCTTCATCGCCACGGTCGTGCTCTCGGCGCTGATGATCGCCAAGATGCTGATGGGGCTGATGCCGGAACTGAATGCCATTCGCATGCTCACCGTCATGGCGCACGGCATGCTCGGCACGCCGGCCACGCCGGCCGTTGGCTGGGCGCTGCACTTCTTCATCGGCACCGTGCTGTGGGGCGGGCTCTTCGCGCTGATCGGGAATCGGCTACCCGGCAGCGGGCCGCTCAGCCACGGGCTGTCCTTCGGGGTGCTGGCCTGGGTGCTGATGATGGTGATGGTGATGCCGCTTGCCGGCGCGGGCCTGTTCGGGCTGAAATTGGGG
>JALVTX010000182.1 GCA_027035825.1 Mariprofundaceae bacterium | reverse complement strand
ACTGCCTGCGGGTGGCCATCGCCGCCCAGCATCTGGCGCGGCTGTCCCGCGCGGCCGATCCCGGCGAGGCGTTTCTGGCCGGCCTGCTGTTCGAGATTGGCGTGCCCGCCATCATCAGCGCCGCCGAGAAGGAGCTGGCGTCATGTTCCGAGGCGGATCGCCTGGGCGTGGTGCGCGCCTTGCACCGGGAGATGGGCGGCAGGCTTCTGACGCTTTGGGAGATGCCGGACATCTTCGCCGCCGTCGCCACGCACCATGGCATCGAGGCGGATGACCGGCCGCACGAGGCGCTGATTGACTTGGTGGATGCGGCGTGCCTGCTGCTTGTTTCGCTGGGGCGACCCTCGCCGTTTGACGAGCCGCCGGAAACGACGTCCCTGGCGAATGCGGCCTGCGCCCGGCGTTTGAACATCACGGAGACGCATCGGGCCGCCGTGGAGGTGGAGCTGGAGGATGCGTGCGGCGAGCTGGGCGCGGCGGTGGGAGGCTGAGGCGGGCCTTCATCCAAAACAAGCAGACCCTAGATCGGGTTTTCCTTCAGCCGGCGGATGGTGTGCTCGGCGCGCTTGTCAATGAAGGTGCTGAGCTTCTTGAAGGTCGCCGCATGATGCTTCTCCAGAATCCTCATGGATTCCTGGTCCATCTTGAGCAGATCCACATCGCTTGAGGCCACGGCTGAATACGCCAGTTCCTTGCCGTGGTTCTTGGCCAGCTCGCCGAGCATGTCCGAGTCGCGGCGGATTTCCAGCAATACCTCGGCGCCCGCGCGGTTGAGATAGCGCACCTCCACCTCGCCGGAGAGGATGAGGTAGATGCCCTTCGGCGCATCCCCCTGCGAAAAGATGCGCTCGCCGCGCGGGATGAACTCGGTCGGCAGTTCCCTGGCCAGGGCGGCGCGCGTTTCGGCTGGCAAGCCGCGGAACACCGGGTGCGTGAACAGGAAGCTGTCCAGCATGCGCAGACGGAGCAGGTCGTTCAGTCGCTGGCGGAAATCCGGGTCGGCCTCCAGCACCTGGTGCACCGCATCCAGGTCCACCCGGATGATGCGGCTGGGCTGCTCGGTGAACACCGAGGCGGTGCGTGAGCGCTTGCGCAGCGCCCCGAACTCGCCATAGACGTCGCCGGCGCGCAGGCGGCCCAAAAGTTTCAGCTCGTTGCCGATTCGGCGGCCGATGGAGAGTTCGCCCTGGCTGACGAAATACAGGTCGTGCGGCGTGTCGCCCTCGTGCAGCATTTCCACGCCCTTGGAGACGTGCATGACGCGGCTGGCGCTGTTGAGGATGCGCAGGTTGATGGGGGAAATGCCCTTCAGGATGGGAAAATCATGCTCGTTGAGCAATTCCGCCTGCGCCCGTGGCGGGCGAATCCCCGACAAATCCAGAAAATCCTGATTTCGACCTGCCATGCGCGCTCCTGTTCCAATGTGGGGAGTATAGAGCATGAACGCCAGAGTCTGGCAAGTGCATGTCCTAGTCCACTACATATGAGACAAAGGCGTGGATTCAGGCCGCCATTCTGGGATTGAGGCTGGCAAGATACTGTGCGGGCGGTAGGAGGTTCAAGGCCTTGTGCGGTCGGATGTGGTTGTAGAT
>JALVTX010000181.1 GCA_027035825.1 Mariprofundaceae bacterium | reverse complement strand
GGGGATTTCAGCCGCCGGCGGCCTGTGCTACCCTCGCGCCCATTCCGTAATCAGCGAGGTGCCCGATGGCTTTTGTTGTCACTCATCTGTGCGTGGACTGCGTGGATACGGCCTGCGTGGCCGTCTGCCCGGTGGACTGCTTCTACCAGCCCAAGGAAGTGTCCGAGGAATACCCGAACATGCTCTACATCTCGCCGGAGGAATGCATTGACTGCGCGGTGTGCGAGCCCGAGTGCCCCTGGGAGGCCATCTACCCCGAGGAGGACGTGCCGGAAGTCTTCGAGGGCGACATCGCGCTGAACGAGAAATGCGACACCGACCGCGACGCCTTCAAGCTTGCCGAGGTGGTGGAACACGAGCCGCCGACGCCGGAGGAAGTGGCCGCCAACAAGGCCAAATACGGCCTCTGACGCTGGATCTGACGCGGGCTCTGAACCGGGCTCCGGGCCGGACGTTGACGCCACCCGCGCAAGCGGGCGCGGCATTCATCGAAACAGCCATGGCCAGCGAACCGCTCGCCTTTCCATCCCTGATCGGCCAGACCCGCGCCGGGCTCGAAGCGCTTTGCCGCGAGGCTGGCGCCAAGCCGATTCATGCCGAGACGCTGCTGGCGCACGTGTTCCGCCACGGCGGACGCGATCCCGCCGCCATCCCCGGCCTGCCCCGCCGCCTGGCCGCCTGGCTGACCGAGCGCGACACGCCGCTCGCGCTGCATCTGGTGCGCGACGAGCGCGCCAGCGACGGCACGCGCAAGATGCTGCTCGCCATGCCCGACGGCAAGCGGGTGGAAACGGTGCTGATCCCCGGCCAGGGCCGGCTCACCCAGTGCGTGTCCACGCAGGTGGGCTGCGCGATGGACTGCGCCTTCTGCCTGACGGCGCGGGGCGGGCTGGAACGCAACCTGACGACAGAGGAAATGGTGGCGCAGGTGCTGGCCGCCGAGCGGCTGCACGGCCAGCGGCCGCGCAACCTAGTGCTAATGGGCATGGGCGAGCCGCTGCACAACTTCGATGCCGTGGCCCGTTTCGTACGCATCGCCACCGAGCCCAAGGGGCTGGCCTTTTCGCCGCGGCGGGTGACGCTGTCCACCGTGGGCCACGTGGCGGGCATCCGCCGCATGATCGAGGAGCGCCTGCCGTGCAACCTGGCGCTGTCGCTGAACGCCACCGACGACGCCACGCGCGCGCGCATCATGCCCGTCAATCGTCGCTGGTCCATCGCCGAGGTGCTGGAGTGGACACGCCGCTTCTCGCGCCTGGGCCGCAAGCGGGTGCTCATCGAGTACGTGCTGCTGGCCAGCGTCAACGACAGCGACGAGAACGCCCTACGGCTGCTCGAGCTGCTGGCCGACATTCCCTGCGTCATCAACCTGCTGCCGTTCAACCCGCATCCGGGCGCGGATTTCGCGCGCCCGAGCGAGGCGCGGGTGTCCGCCTTCCGCCGCATCCTCGTGGATGCGGGTCGGATCGCCGTGGTTCGCGAAAGCCGGGGACGCGAGATTTCCGCCGCCTGCGGCCAGCTGAAGGCGCGGGCGGTCGCCTGAGTCTCGCGTCTATAGCTCCGGCAACCATGCCGCCAGGCGGCGTCCCACGGCCGCCTGATGCCGCAGCAGGAGCGCCCCGCTCAAGGCCGTGATGAAGACGTAAGCAATCATCGTGTTGTAAAAGCCCGCGCCCCACGGCTGCCCGACCGCCAGCGCCGCCACCACCAGCGCGAACTCCCCGCGCGGCGCCAGCATCAGCCCCAGCCGGATGGATTGTTCATGCGACAGGCTGCCTCGCCCCCCCAGCCAGCCGCCGACCAGCTTGGCCAGCATCGTGACCAGGGCCAGCGGCAGCGCCAATGGCAGACCCGCCACCAGCAAGCGCCAGTCCGCGGCCGCGCCGATGGCGGCAAAGAAGCCCACCGCCAGCAGTTCGCGATGCGGCGCCAGCAGCGCCTCGATGCGCGCCCGGCTTTCGCTCTCGGCCACGACCATGCCTGCCAGCAGCGCCCCCACCGCCGCCGAAACGCCCGAGGACTCCCCGATCCCGGCCACCAGACACACCAGCGACAGGCTGGCCAGCAGCGTCAGGTCCTTCTCCGGCCGATGCAGCCAGCGCGCCACCCAACCGATGCGCGCCAGCAATATCAACATCCCCATCATCATCAGCCCGGAAAACAACGACAACGCCATCCCTCCCAGGCCCACGCCGGCGCTGGTTCCCAGCAGGATGACCGCCGCCGGCAGCAGCGCCGCCATCACCAGATCCTCCACCACCAGCAATCCCAGGCACCATTCCGCCTCCGGCAGGGCCAGGAGACGGTAGTCCATCAATCCCTTGGCAATGATGGCCGAGGACGACGCATAGGCCGCCAGCGCAAAGCACAACGCCGCGGCCGGCGTCATGCCCAGCGCCAGCGCCGCCGCCAGCGCCGCGCCGGCATTGACGACGGCATCCCAGAACGCGGGCCGCGCGAGCGCGCGCATGCGCCCGCCCAGTTCGCGCGGCGAAAACTCCAGCCCCACGAAAAACAGGATGAGCATCGCGCCCAGCGTCATCAGCGCCGTCAGCACCGGCATCGGCGGATGGAACACGGCGCCCAGGGCCACGCCGCCCAGCAGATAGCCGGGCACGGTCGAGATACGCAGCTTGAGGCCCAGGCCGCCAGCCAGCGCCAGAAAACCCAGCGCCGCCGCCAGCCCCAGAAGCCATCCGCCGGGCCCGTGCCAGGGCATCATGCGCCCCGGATGCGTTGCGCCAGCGCCTCCCGGTCTTGCTCCGGGCCCATCAGGTAGAGGATGTCCGCCGCCCGCACCGTCCGGCCGACGGGCGATTCCACTTCGCTACCGTTCACGGGTGAAATCGCCGCCACGAACGCGCTTCCCTCGCGCAGACCGGCAGCCTCCCGCCCGATGACCGGCGAACCGGCCGGCGCCACGACACAGCTTGCATCCGGCAGCGCCGGAGAGGGAGCGCCCACCTCGCGGCTGACCGGTAAGGCGTCCGCGAGCGCCGCCGCCTCTTCGCGGCGCAGGCGCACGGCCGAGGTCGGGAACTCCTCGCCGGCCGGCGTCAGGTAGATTTCGAAGGCGCCGTCATGATAAGCGATGATGGAGATGCGGCCGCCATCGGCGGCCTCCAGCCAGTACTTGCGGCCAACGCCCGGAAGATTCGCGGTCTGAATCGCTCCCATGCGTCCAGCTTAGACGCAAACGCGAGCCTTGGGAACGGCGCGCCCCGGGAACGCTTACCAGGGCCTGTTCACGCTTGTTTGGATGGCGGCGACTTTGGCCATGATTCCGATCTCGCAAGGCAGCGCGCGCGTGGCGTGCCCTCCGCGGCACGCGAGCAAGCGATAACGCCGCGAGACGGAGTCATGGCCAAGTCCCTTCGGGCTGCGCCCGAAATGCGCCCACTCGGCGTTGCTCGGCTTGCGCATGGAACCACCATGCGCCGCGCCTCGCGCCTGGATTGGACGCATTTCGGGCGGCAGCGACACCGTCCAAACAAGCGTGAACAGGCCCTAGATATCGCGATCCGGAATGATGAGCATCTCCACGCGGCGGTTGAGCTGCCGACCGGCCTCGGTGGCATTGCTGGCGCGCGGCTCGGACTCGCCACGGCCCTCGGCGATCACGCGCGCGGGATTCACGCCGCGCGCGACCAGGTAATCCATCACGGACTGGGCCCGCCGCAACGAGAGCTGCTGATTGTAGGCGGCGGAGCCAACATTGTCCGTATGGCCGATGATGCGGATCGTCGTGCGCGGGTAGCGCTTCAGGATGTCCGCCACCTTGTCCAGCGTCGGCCGGAAGGCCGGCTTGATGGCCGCCGAATCGAAATCGAACGACACCTCGCTGTTCATCGTGATCTTCAGGTTCTCGTTCTTCAGGCGCTCGATCTCCACTTGGTGCGCCCGCCGCTCGGACTCCAGCTGCCGCTCGAACTCGGCCTGCTGCAAGTCCATGTAGTGTCCGACGCCGGCGCCCATCGCGCCGCCCGCCGCGGCGCCAATCAGCGCCCCGCGCAGCGCGCCGCCGGAATGATCGCCCTGGTAGCCAATCACGGCGCCGGCCACCGCGCCCAGCACCGCGCCCGCGGCCGCGCCCTGCTTGGCCTTGGCGTTGGGGTCGTTCGGGGTGGTCGCGCAGGCCGACAGGCCCATCGCCAGCGCCAACGCAGCCGCCTTCGTCATCGAACCCTTTGCGTTCACGAACATGTCAAACCTCCGAACATTGTTTTCATTCAGCCTTGCTTGCCGATAATTCTGGCACAAATCCGCAATCCTGGAAGCGCAAGGATTGCGCCCCGGACGCGCACATGGCGCGCGCCATCCACCGCCCCGTCATATTCCCAGCCAGGGGGCTTCCTTGCGTCGCCGCGCCTCGTAGGCCCGAATCACATCGGCATGGGTGAGCGTGAGGCCGATGTCATCCAGGCCATGCAGCAGGCAATGCTTGCGAAAGGCGTCTACCTCGAACGGGAAGGCATCGCCGGTCGGCGTCGTCACGGTCTGCGCCGCCAGATCCACGTCCAGCTCGTAGCCCGGCGTGGCCTCGCACTCGGCGAACAGCCGATCCACGATCCCGGCGTCCAGCACCACCGGCAGAATGCCGTTCTTGAAGCAGTTGTTGTAGAAGATGTCGGCGAAGCTGGGCGCGATGATGCAGCGGAACCCGTAATCGAGCAGCGCCCAAGGCGCGTGCTCGCGCGAGGAGCCGCAGCCGAAATTCTCGCGCGCCAGCAGGATGCTCGCCCCCTGGTAGCGGGGCTGGTTGAGCACGAAATCCTCGCGCAGCGGCCGCTGGCTGCAATCCATGCCCGGCTCGCCACGGTCGGCATAGCGCCACTCGTCGAACAGATACGGCCCGTAGCCGGTGCGCTTGATGGATTTCAGGAACTGCTTGGGAATGATGGCGTCGGTATCCACGTTGGCTCGATCCAGCGGCACCACCAATCCCTTCAATCGCGTGAATGCGTCCATGTCAAAACCCCTCGTTCACCACAATCAATTCACCACCAGGGCGCGAAGACACAAAGACAACCGGTTTTCTCCGCGCCTTGGTGTCCTCGTGGTTTTATTTCTCACAACGCCCGCACATCCACGAAATGGCCGGCAATCGCGGCGGCGGCGGCCATCGCCGGGCTCACCAGGTGCGTGCGCCCGCCCATGCCCTGCCGCCCCTCGAAGTTGCGGTTGCTGGTGGAGGCGCAGCGCTCGCCAGGCTCCAGCCGGTCGGCGTTCATCGCCAGGCACATCGAGCACCCCGGCTCCCGCCACTCGAAGCCCGCCTCGCGGAAGATCACGTCCAGCCCCTCGTCCTCGGCCTGCTTGCGCACCAGGCCGGAACCCGGCACGACCAGCGCCTGTTTCACGCTGGCGGCCACCTTGCGCCCGCGCGCGATCTCGGCCGCCGCGCGCAAGTCCTCGATGCGGCCATTGGTGCAGGAGCCGATGAACACCTTGTCCACGGCAATGTCGGTGATGGGCGTTCCCTCCCGCAATCCCATGTATTCCAGCGCTCGCCGCCAGCTCTCGCGCTGCACGGCGTCCCGCGCCTCGGCAAGACGCGGCACCCGGCCGGTCACCGGCACCACCATCTCCGGGCTCGTCCCCCAGCTCACCTGCGGCGCGATGTCCGCAGCCTCGAACACGTGCTCGACATCGAACGCCGCGTCGTCATCCGAATGCAGCTCGCGCCAGGCAGCCTCGGCGCGTTCCCAGAGCTCGCCCCTGGGCGCGTAGGGCCGCCCCTTCACGTACTCCAGCGTCACCTCGTCCACGGCCACCATGCCGCAGCGCGCGCCTGCCTCGATGCTCATGTTGCACAGGCTCATCCGCCCTTCCATCGAGAGTTCGCGCACCGCCTGCCCGGCATACTCGATGGCATGTCCCGTGCCGCCCGCCGTGCCGATGCGACCGATGATGTAGAGCGCCACGTCCTTGCCGGTCACGCCCGCCGGAAGCGGGCCCTCGACGGTGATGCGCATCCGTTTCGGCTTCTTCTGGATCAGGCACTGGGTGGCCAGCACGTGCTCGACCTCGCTGGTGCCGATGCCCATGGCGATGGAAGCGAAGGCGCCGTGGGTGGAGGTGTGCGAATCGCCGCAGACCACGGTCATGCCCGGCAGCGTCAGCCCCTGCTCCGGGCCGACCACGTGCACGATGCCCTGCCGGATGTCGTCCATGCCGAACTCGGTGATGCCGAACTCGCGGCAGTTGGCGTCCAGCGCTTCCACCTGGGCACGGGAAACGGGATCATCAATGCCCCGTTCGCGATCCATGGTCGGCACGTTGTGATCCGGCGTGGCCACGGCGGCGGACGGCCGCCAGGGCTTGCGCCCGGCCAGCCGCAGACCCTCGAACGCCTGCGGGCTCGTCACCTCGTGGATCAGGTGGCGATCGATGTACAGCAGCGTGGAGCCGTCCTCGTTCTCCATCACCACATGCTGATCCCAGACCTTGTCGAACAGCGTTTTTCCCATCTGCCAGATTCCTTGATTCATTGATGGCCGCGCCAGCGCACGGTCGCCGGAGTCTAGCGCCGCTCGCCGCCCCGCGCACGCAAGCCCGCGCCCGCCTTTTCTCTTGGTCTTCTTGCGCCAAGGCATCTCTGGGCAACCCGGCATGGCCGCGACAGCGGCCTTGCGGGATGCCTGTGGGGAACGAGCGCAAGGCGCGAGGCGCGGCGCATGGTGGTTCCATGCGCAAGCCGAGCAACGCCGCAGACCGTCCGAGCCTTGCGTCCAAGGCCCTGTCCCGAAGGGTTGCGCACCCCTACCCATGCGCACAATGCCGCCCTCGCGGCGTCAGGCTCCTTGGCATCGTGGCTCCGGCCACGACCGACGTCGCCTTCCTTGCGATCATCGCGATTGGACGCGCAACGCGGCTTATGGCGAGTTGCGCAGAGATGCCTTAGCCTCGCCGTCCTTCACACCAAGCCGCCGAGGAGCACGTCGCATGGCCATCAAGTCGGACAAGTGGATTCGCCGCA
>JALVTX010000180.1 GCA_027035825.1 Mariprofundaceae bacterium | reverse complement strand
GCGCAGGCCCTCCGCAGGCGGGCCAGGAAGCCCGCCCAGGACATCGGCGGCATCACCGCGTCCAGCTCGGCCAGTTGCAGCAGCGCGTCGCGCAACGCGTTCATCTGTCGCACCTCGTCGGCGTCCGGCCGCGCTTCTCCGTCACCCAGGCCGGCGCGCACCCAGCCCGCATCCGCAAGCAACTGGTGCGCGCGCCTGGCCCACTCGCCGGCGGTTCGCCGCCCGGCCTCCCATGCTTCCAGGGCGCGCAGCACGCGGGCCAGCCGCGGCATGCCTTTCCGCTCGGCCCGGGATCGCAGCCCGCTCATCGTCAGCCGCCAGGCATTGTCACGCCGCAAGGAGGCATCCAGCGCCGCGCGCGCCCCGGCCTCGTCCTCGAAACCCGCCAGCCAAGGCGCGAAGAGCAAGGGCGAGGCATCCTCCAGCGCGACCCGGCGCTGGCCGGCCAGGCCCAGGAAGTGCAGCGCCTGCGCGATGCGCGGCCAGCGATCCAGCGGCCGTCCGGGGCAAGCGGCGGCCTGCACGCCCCGGCGCGGAGCCTCCAGCGCGCCCGGCATGGCCGCGGGCAGCAGCGCCTCGTCCAGCGCCCGGCGCAGCGCCTCTTCATCCACGGCCGGGGTGGTCAGCACGACGATGCGCGCCCCGGCATCCCGCGCCAATATCTCCCGGATGCGCGCGGCCACGTGCGGGCATTCGGCCGCGACATCCGCGGCCGCCACCCGCGCAATGCTGTCCACGGGCTCGGCGCTCGCCACGCGCCACAGGGGCACGCCGCGCCCGGCCAGCGCCTCCAGCACGGCCTCCTGCAATGGCGTCCAGACCTCGAACCCGTCCAGCACCAGCCCTTCCGAAATCAGCCCGGCAGACATCAACGCATCGGACGCCGCATCGCCGGCCGTCTCCATGGCCTGCAACCACAGCCCGGGCAGATCGGCCTCCAGCGCCCGACCCGGATGATGGCGGGCCAGGCGCGCTTGCGCGGCGCACGCCCAGCGGGCCAGCGCCTCCGCCTCCTCGCCAAAACCCTGGATGTCCTCCGGTCGCAGCCGATATTCGCGCATCAGCCGCCAGCCGTCGGACGCCAGCCGCGCAAGCCCCGGCACGGCATTCGCCCCCGCGGCGACCCCGTCCGCCTCAATCACGCCCTCCCACAATGCCAGTTCCTGCATGCGCGTCAGCGGCGCCGGCATGTCGGGCCGGGAGGCCGCCAGCCAGCGCAGCCACTCGCGCCACGTCCGCGCCACCGGCGCTGGCGCGGCGGCGGCATCCGGCGGCATGGCGCGCCGCCGCCAATCCGCGGCCAGGGCGGACGTGGCGGCAACCAGGTGTGCGCCGCGCGCCAGCAGCTCGGCCACATCCTTTCGGCCAATCTCGCGAAACTCCTTGCCTTTGCTCATCGCAGCCGCTTCAATTCAACGGCAGGCGCGCGGCTTCCGCATCTGGCGGCCGATGCGCCCAAGGAGGGGGTCATGAGCAAAATCCGAGTGACATGCCCGAGGTGCCAGCACATCTTCGAATCGGAGAAGCAGGACATCTACGAGTGCCCGAAATGCGGCACCAGCATCCGGCAAAAGAAGAAGCAATCGGACGAGGACTTCGACAA
>JALVTX010000179.1 GCA_027035825.1 Mariprofundaceae bacterium | reverse complement strand
CGTCCATCGTCACGTTGTAGAGCCGGAACTCGTCGACCGTCACCGCGTAGCCCAGAGACGCCGCCAGCGCCACGAAATAGGCGATGCTCTGGCCGCCGCGCTCGGCCAGCCGACCGACCAGGGCAGATCTGCGCTCCGCCGTGGTCTGGCTCTGACCGGCCATGCAGGGAGACGGCAGGCCGGCCACCCGCTCCCAGTCCGGCAACAGCTCCCATGTGGTGCGCGGATCGGCCTCGGCCAGCAGGTCGTCGCCTCGCGCGTCCACGCGGGCCAGCTCCGCGCCCAGCGCCTCCAGCAGCCGGGCAAGCGTGCTCTCCGGCTCGCGCGCCCAGGCCGCGCCGGGCGGCAGCAACGCCAGCAGCTGCGCGCGGTAATCGGCGGCGCTCATTGCCATGTGATCGTCCCCAGCACAGCCAGCTCGCCGGTCGCGTGCGTCACATCAGCCGTTGGGCTGACGAGGGCGTGGTCGGTCTCGCCGGCCGCGATGCTGATGGCCTCGTTGATGTGGCTGAGAAGGATCGTGCCGCCAGGCACGGCCTCGCGCCGCAGCATGTCTTCAAGTTCCGCCTGGACGGCGGCCTGCACGGCCGGATCGTTCGGCGTGAGGCGGATCGTGGGATTGATCGGCACGTCCACCGGCGCGACGACGGTGACCGCCGCCGTCACCGGCCGCAGCGCGTCGATGTGCGCGGCCACCCCGTCCACCAGCGTTTGCGACGGAATCGGCCCGGCGGGGTCGTCATCGGCCACGAATCGCACCGTCACCGTGCCCGGGCCCAGCTCCTGCGGATACACCCAGGCGCGGGTCACGCCTGGCACCTCCAGCGCCCATTGCACGTAGTCGTTGGCGTTGCCTCCGTGCGGCGCCTCGCGGATGCGCGCAAGCAGGCGCGCGCGCAGGGATGCATCGTCTTCCGTGTCCGCGCCCCCGGCCAGGCCGGGCGCATCCACCGTGGCCTGGCCTTGCACGCCGGTCACGGGAGCGGTCAGCGAGAGTTGCGTACCGGCCGCCGCATTGCCGGCCGCGCCCGGCACGGTTGCCGTCACGGCCACGCTGGCCACGCCAGCCGCAATGGTGGCCGCCGCGTCCGTTGTGTATTCCGCTCCATCGGCGCGCGCTAGCGCCGTGCCGGCCGGGATGGTCGAACCATCCGTGCCGGTGAATGTCACCGTGCCGGCTGCCGGCGCCGCCGGCTTGCGCGAGACGCCCCAGATCGAGGCCCAGCGTTCCAGGTGGTCGGTCTCGGCCGTGTCCGGCATCAGTTGCCTGGCCAGCCAGTCCAGATGCCCGTGCAGGCCGTGAGCCGCGCCGGCCTGCGCCCGCGCCAGCGCCGCCAGCACCGAGCGCCGCCGCCGGGCGTCCGTGCCCGGAAGGCGCGACTCGATGTCTCCCGCGAGGCGGTCGATCAGGGTCTGGATATCGGGGCGACTAAACGGCATGGCGCACCTCCGCATCCCATGCGAACTGGTAGCGCGCGGCCTGGCCCGTCGCACGGGTGATGGTGACGGTCAGCGCGAGACGCCCCAGATCGAGGCCCAGCGTTCCAGGTGGTCGGTCTCGGCCGTGTCCGGCATCAGTTGCATGGCCAGCCAGTCCAGATGCCCGTGCAGGCCGTGAGCCGCGCCGGCC
>JALVTX010000178.1 GCA_027035825.1 Mariprofundaceae bacterium | reverse complement strand
CCCGATCCCTGCTCCAAGGCAGGCATGATGAATCAAGCGCAACAAGCCTCCGCCACGCAGGGCATCGCCCAGCTCACGGCCGCGGGCCATGGCCGCGCGGGCCAGGCCCAAGCCGCGAAGGGCGGGTTGTTCGCGGCCCTCCTGGCGATCTTCTCGGCCCGGCATGACGCCAGGGACAAGACCGGACTGGCGGGCGGACTGATGGGCGGACTGATGGGAAAGCAGGCCGGCAAGCAGTTCGGCGCATCTCTCGACAACCTCGACCATGCCTTCGCGAAGCAGGGCGAGGCCGCTTCCGCGCTGACATCGAAGATGAAGTGGCCGTCCGCCAAGGAGGCCGGCCTCCACGCCGCGAGCCACGGAAAGGGTCTTGCAAAGGACCAAAAGGAGCATGCCAGGGATCATGTGAACCATGGCGGGCATGAACGCGCCGAACCCTCGGCCATCGCGGCGTTCGCGCTCCATCCGGCCGCGCCCCACCAGTCCACCGACATGGCAAGGCAGAAGGATTCCCATGCGGTGCCGGCCGGCGCGCGCCATCACGCCCGTTCGTTCGCTGGCCCGCTCGCGGCGGCAAGCCCCGCCCCCGAACGTGCTCCCGGACATATCCATGCCGAACGGACGGGCTCGACCCTGGATTCGGCTGAAACGATGCAAGCGAAATCATCCGCCGGCTTGGGAGTGAATGCGCGGGATGCCATCCAGGCGGGCCGGGCCGATGCGCGCGAAGCCGAGGCCCTGGACGCCCTCGGCCGCCGCGAAGCCGCCCAAGAGGCAGCAATCCGGCATGCCGCGACGGCCACCCCCAACGCCGGACAGCTTCGCCCCGAACGGCCCCACAAGATTGCCAGCGAGGTGCAGACCGAGCCGGCCCAAACCAGGCCTGCCATGGCCAGCGTCGCCATGACCGACCCCTCCGCCGCCAGCGAGGAAACCATCCAGGCCGCAACGGCAGCGCTCGATGCCAAGGGCGGCAGAAAGGCCGGCATGAACGCAGCCACGGACTCGCCAACCACGTCCAGCCAGCCCCACGCGAGTTCCGCCCAGGTCACCCAAGCCAACACAAGGCCGCAACCATCCGTCAGCGCGCATCCCGCTGGCGCCCTCCATGTGCCTGATCATGCCCCGGATGCCACGGCTCTCAACAATCAGTCGGATGCGACGTCCGCCTTCGAGCACCGGATGCAAGGGCGGCATCCGCTCCCGGCCGCGCAACAGTCCGCGTCAGGTTCGTCGGCCACGGCCCATGCGACGTCCGGCATGCATCTGGCCACCGCCAGCACCACGCCCGATGCGGGTGCCACCGCGCCAATCCCGGGCAGCCACGAGCAAGCGCCCGCCGTCCAGGCCACGGCGCAATCCGCGCCCGCCACGGACGCCGCGTCCCAAGCCGCGCAGATGCCCAGTGCCCACGCCGGCCCATCGCGCATGTTCGGCCCCATGCGCGCCTTCGAAGCCGTGCAGCAGATCGCGCGCTCCGCGGCCCAGGGCCACGCGCGGCTGGACATCCAGCTGGAGCCGGCGCACCTGGGCAAGCTGCACGTCTCGCTGCAAACGGATGCAGCCAAGCAACTGGTGGTGCACATCACCGCCGAGCAGCCCGCCGCGCAACAGGCCATCCAGCAGCATCTTCCGCAGC
>JALVTX010000177.1 GCA_027035825.1 Mariprofundaceae bacterium | reverse complement strand
GCGTCACGGTCAGGAAATCCGCGCCGCATGCTTGCTTCACGGCCGCCGCCTCGTGCACGCTGCACACCACGCCGGCCAGCCCCGCCTCGCGGGCCGCCAGGGCGCGATCCACGACCGCCCGGCGCGCTTCCTCCGGCGGCATGTCGCTGCTGGTCAGCACGGTCACGGCGATCAGCTTCATGTCCGGAAAGGCGCGCGCGGCGCCAGCCGCCGCCCGCATCATCGCCGCGCCGCCCGCCGCGTGCACGTTGAGCATGTCCACGCCCAGCAGGCCGGCGCTCTCCACCGCCTGCGCCACGGTGTTTGGAATGTCATGGAACTTCAGGTCAAGGAAGACCCGGTGCGTGCGACCCAGTTCGCACACCAGCTCCGGCCCCTCGGCCACGAACAGGCGCAGGCCCACCTTCAGCCAGCCCGCCGCGTCGCCGATGCGCTCCCGCATCGCCCGCGCCGCGGCCCGATCCGGCACGTCCAGCGCCACCATCAATCGCTCTCTCATGACAAACGCTCCTCCCGGATGGGGCGCATGCTCCCCCATTCATGACATTGCGGACACTGCCATCGCATGCTGATGACCTCCACGCCGCAGGTCGCGCAGACATGGTTTCGCGCCTGCTTCACCCAACGCCGGGCGGCGCGCGTCTCGGCATCGTCCGGGCCGATGATGGCCCGCAAATGCAGCAGGGCGCGCAGGCCTTCGGGCTTGAAGTCCAGCGCCCTGGCCAACTCCCGCGCCGCCTCCACCCCGTCGCGGGCGGCCACGACGCGAATCCACTCCAGCGCCAGGGTTTCATCGCCGCCATCGCGCCAGCAGTCCATCAGGAAATCGCGGCCGCGCCGCTCATGGACCTCCGGCCGCTCCAGGAGCACGCGAACCAGGAGCGGCAGGTGCCGGGGAGCGGCGCGGCGCAGCGCCTCCATGCTGGCGAACGCGGCCTCCTCGTCGCCGCGATCCAGCGCCATTTCCGCCAGCAGCAGGTGCGCGGCGGCGCACTCCGGATCGGTGGCGATGGCCTCTCGCACAAGCTCCATCGCCTGAGCCTCGTTCCCCGCCTCGCGCTCGGCCCGAGCCATCTCGGTTTGCAGGTAGGCCATGTGCAGCGACGAATCCGTGCCCCGCACCCGATCCAGCCGGGCCAGCGCCTCGGCCGCCTCGCGCCATTCCTGCTGCTGTTCGCGGATGCGCAGGATGGCCTCCAGGGCCCGGGCATGACCGGGATCCATCTCCAGCACCTTCTCGTACTCGCGCAGCGCCCGGCCCAGGAGACCGCCCGCCTGGAAATCCAGCGCCAGCGCCGCCTGCGCGTCCATGCGCAACTCGCGGGACAGGCCCGGTCGGGCCAGCAGGTTCTGGTGGATGCGCACCGCGCGCCCGAACTCCCCCTTGTTCCGAAACAGATCGCCCAGCGCGAGATAGACCTCCGCCGTCTCCGTCTGCAGCCGGGCCACGCGCACCAGTTCCTGCAAGGCCCGGTCGGGCTCGTCGGAGAGCAGGTAGTTGATGCCCTTGAGCAGCGGAGAGACGCGCGCATCCTCCGCCGGCGGCGCATCCTCGCGCTCCTCCACCCCGCGCTGGCGCCACAACAGCCCCACCACCGCGGCCGTCGCGGCCAGCGCCAATGCGAACGCCCAGGTCATGTCTCGTCTTGCAGCGGAAGATTGCGCAGATTGTTCACCTCGGTCTGGAGCAGTTCGTTCTCCTGCCGCAGGCGGCTGATTTCCCGCTTGTGCTTGCGGCGTGAAAAGCTCAGCGAAAGCATGCCGCCCAGAAATCCCAGCAGGAAAGCGATGAAGATGGGCACATACAGCGGCATCCGGCCGCTGGTCAGGCCGGCAAAGGCGATGGACACCCGGGTGTCGTTGGCCGTGGCGAACATGATGGCCAGCGTGGTCAGCACGACCACCGAAAGCGCGTTGATCCAGTTCATGTCATTTCCCCCATTGCAGGCGCAAGATAGCCTGTTCGCGGAAAAAATGCAGGGGATGGCGGATGGGGGGCGGGCCCGCGCGAGCCCGGCGGATGGTCAGCGAGAGCGATCCACGCGCTCGCGCAGTTCCTTGCCCGGCTTGAACTGCGGCACCACCTTGGCCGGCACGTGCACGGCCTCGCCCGTCTTGGGATTGCGCCCGGTGCGCGCGTTCCGATGCTTGGTGTAGAAGCTGCCGAAACCGCGCAGCTCCACGCGCTCCTGCCGGGCCAGCGCGTCGCCGATGGCGGCAAAGATGGTGTTCACGACCACCTCCGCCTCCCGCCGGGTGATGTGCTCCTGGTTCGTGGCGATGATGTCCACCAGTTCCGATTTCGTCATGCCCCTCCTCCTTTCTGGCGATTCAGCAGCTTGCGCTGCAATTCCAGCGCCAGCGCCGACGGCGCATCGTTGCGGGACACCGACTCCGCGTAGCTGCGAATCGCCTCCCGCTCCTCGTCGCGCAGCATCTGCCGCACGGACAATCGCACCCGACGACGCTTGCGATCCACCTCGACGATCTTGGCCTCGACATCCGCGCCGGGCTCCAGGTCGGCTGCGTCCTTCGGCAGCTCCCGCGCCGGCAGAAACGCCTCCACGCCCGGCGCCAGCTCCACCGTGTAACCGCCGGAGACCGCCGACTTTACCTTGCCCTGCACGCGCGCGCCGCGTGGCGCATTGTCCAGAAACACCTCGAACGGGTCGCTCTCCAACTGCTTGACGCCCAGCGAAATGCGCCCGCGCTCAACGTCCACGCCCAGCACCACGCATTCCACCTCGTCGCCCTTGGCATAGCGCTTGATGGCCTCGGCGCCGGGCTCGCTCCAGGACAGGTTGCCGATATGCACCAAGCCGTCGAGCTCGTCATTCAAGCGCACGAACAGCCCGAAGTCTGTGATCGTCCTCACCTTGCCTTGCACCCGCGAGCCCGTGGGATGCTCGGCCATCCACGCCTGCCACGGATTCTCCATCACGTTCTTCAGGCTCAGCGCAATGCGGCGCTTGCCGGCATCCACGCCCAGCACCTCCACGTCCACCACGTCGCCCTCGGCCAGCACCGAGGCCGGCTTCACGTCCTGCCGCGTCCAGCTCATCTCCGAGCGATGGATCATACCCTCGACGCCCGGCTCCAGCTCCACCATGGCGCCGTAGTCCAGCAGCTTGCGCACGGTGCCGGTCACCCGCATGCCGGCCTGGTATTTCTCCTCCACCTTCGCCCACGGATCCGCCTGCAAGGCGCGCATGGACAGCGACACCTTGCCGGCCTCCGCGTCCAGCTTGATGATCTCGACGGTGATGCTCTGTCCCGCCTGCAGGGCCTCCGACGGATGCTTCAGCCGCCGCCACGAGATGTCCGACACGTGCAGCAGCGCATCCACGCCGCCCACGTCCACGAAGGCGCCGAAATCGGTCATCCGCCGCACCACGCCGCTCACGCGGTCGCCCACGCGGGCCTGCTCGAAGAAGGCGCGCCGCTTCTCCTCCTGCTCGCGCGCCAGCGGCTGCTTGCGCGAAACGACGATGTTCTCCGGCTTGCGGCTGGCCTCCAGCACCGCCACCTGGATGCGCTCGCCCACCAGCTCCGAGGGCTTCACCGGCGCGACATCGATCTCCGAACGGGGCAGGAATGCCTCCAATCCGCCCAGGCTCACGCGCAATCCGCCCTTCACCTCGGCGAGCACGCGCGCCTCCAGCACGTCGCCGGACGCCAGCGCCTCCTCCACGCGCCGCCAGACCTGGCCGCGACGGGCGGCCAGGGCGGACACGCGCACGCCGCGCGCGCCATCGAGCGCCTGCACCAGCACCTCGATGCGATCGCCCGGCCGGGGCAGGGGCTCGCCCATCTGCTCGAACTCGCGAGCCGGCACGGCGCCCTCGTTCTTGGCGCCCACGTCCACCAGCACGGACTCCCCGTCCACGCCGATGACCACGCCGCTCACCACCTCGCCCCTGGCCGCGATGGGATGCTCCTTCAGCGATTCCTCGAGCATCTGGCGGAACAGCGCCGCATCGGCGTCGGATGCGCCCTCGTCCGTCGCGGGCTCCTGGCCGGACAGCTTCTCGTCCGGACGCGTTTCGTCCACGTGTTCGGCTTCCCGTCTGGTCTCGCGCTCGGCCTCGCGCCCGGCCTCCTGCTTGGGTTCAGCCTCGTGTTTGGCGGTTTGGGTCATGTTGATGGCTTCCTCGTGTGTCATGCCAGCCTCGTCCTGAAGAATCGGCCCGGCTTCGCTCAGGCCGGCTCCGCGCGGCGGATGAGCCCCCGGCGCTCCATGATGGCGAGCATCCGGTCCACCACCTCGTCCACGCGCAAGGTCGTGGAATCAATCCGGATGGCATCCTCGGCCTGCTTCAGCGGCGAATGGGCCCGCTCGGCATCCTGTGCGTCGCGCATTCTGATGTCGTGGTGCACAGCGTCAAGGTCAATCTCCGGGTCGCGCTCCCGCAACTGCCGCCATCGCCGGCGGGCGCGCTCCCGCTCCGAGGCGGTGAGAAAGAACTTGGCCTGGGCGCCCGGCAGCACCGTGGAGCCAATGTCGCGCCCGTCCATCACGCAGCCGGACTCGGCGCAGCGCCGTTGCACCTCAAGCAGCCGCGCGCGCACCTCGGGCATGGCCGCCACCTTGGACGCCAGCCGTCCCACATCCTCGCCGCGCAGTGCTGCGGTGACGTTCTGCTCGCCGTCCAGGATGCCGTCCTCGCGCCAGCGCATGTCCGCCAGCGCCGCATCCAGCGCCGCCAGCACCGCCGCCTCATCGTCCAGCGGCACGCCCAGGGCGGCCAGCTTCCAGCCCACGAAACGGTAGAGCAGCCCCGTATCCAGCACGGGCAGGCCCAGCTTGCGCGCCAACATCGCCGCCACCGTGCCCTTGCCGGAGCCGGACGGACCGTCAATGGCCACCTGCAGGCCGGGCGCGGGAATCCACTCGGCCATCAATCCGCCCAGCGCACGTTCATGCCCAGCGCGCGGGCCATGGGCACGAAGTCCGGGAAGCTGGTCGCAATCGCCGCCGCGTTGCGAATCACGATCTCGCGCCCGGCCCGCTGGGCGGCCACGGCCATCGCCATCGCGATGCGGTGATCGCCGCGGGCATCCACCTCCGCGCCTCCCGCGAGTTCCGGCACGCCGCGAATGCGCACGCCGTCCTCGCGCTCTTCCACCTCGGCGCCGACGGCGTTCAGGGCCTCGGCCATCACCGCGATGCGATCGGATTCCTTCACGCGCAGCTCGCGCGCGCCTTCCAGCACGAACTCGCCGCGCGCCAGCGCCGCCGCCACGAACAGCACCGGGAACTCGTCGATGGCATCCGGAATGTCCGCCTCGTCCACCACCACGCCCGTCAGCTCGCCATTTCTCGCCACGATGTCCGCCACCGGCTCCTCGCCGACGCGCGCCTCTCCGGTGAGTGTCAAATCGCCCCCCATCGCCGACAGGATGCGCCGCCAACCGTCGCGCCGCGGATTGACGCCGATGCCGGAAAGCCGCACCTCGGAACCCGGAACCAGCGCCGCCGCCACCGCGAAGAACGCGGCCGAGGACGGGTCGGCGGGCACGGCCAGCACCGCATCCGGCGCGCGCAGACTGCCCGTGGGCGTCAGGCGAACCCCGTCCTCCAGCCGGGACACCGGCTGGCCGAACAGCGGCAGCATCCGCTCCGTGTGGTCGCGCGACGGGCGCGGCTCGCGCACGATGGTGTCCCCCTCGGCATAGAGCCCCGCCAGCAGGATGCAGGACTTGACCTGGGCGCTGGCCACCTCCGAACGATGCTCGATGGCCGCCAGCCGCCCGCCCTGAACGGTCAGCGGCAGCAGGTTGCCGTCCTCCGGCCCGGTGATGCGCGCGCCCATCCGTCGCAGCGGCCGCACCACCCGTCCCATCGGCCTGCGCCGCAGCGAATCATCGCCGGTGATGGTGCTGGCAAACCGCTGCCCGGCCAGAATCCCCAGCATCAGCCGCGCGCAGGTGCCGGCATTGCCGGCGTCCAGCACGCCATCCGGCGCTTGCAGCCCATAAAGGCCCGCTCCGTGAATCCGCAAATGCGTGCGCTCATCGTTCAGCCACTCGATGCGCACGCCCAGCTGCCCGAAGATGCGCGCCGTGGCCAGATTGTCCTCGCCGGCCAGAAAGCCCGTCACCTCGGTGTCGCCCTGCGCCAGCGCGCCCAGCATCACCGCGCGGTGGGAAATGGACTTGTCCCCCGGCGGCCGCAACCGTCCAGAGAGCGGCCCGGGCGCCGGCCCCGCGATCAGCGTGTTTTCAGCCATGTCCACCATCCTTGCGCGCCAGCCAGTCATCGCGGGCCTTCTTGGCGGCCGAAAACGCCGCCAGCAAGGCCTCGCCGTCGCCGGCTTCCAGCGCCGCCTTCAGCGATTCCAGTTCATCCCGGTAGGCGGCCAGTTGCGCCAGCAGAGCATCCCGGTTGGCCAGCGCGATGTCGCGCCACATCACCGGCGACGAGGACGCGATGCGCGTGAAGTCGCGGAAGCCGCCGGCCGCGAAGCGGAACGGATCGTGCGCCTCGTCTCCCTGCTTGCGCACCGCGTTCACCAGCGCGTAAGCCGCCAGATGCGGCAGATGACTGACGGCGGCGAGGAAGGCGTCGTGATCCCCAGCGTCCATCGTCGTCACCCGCGCTCCCGTGGCGCGCCACATCGCCTCCACCAGGGCCGTTGCATCCTCCGCCGTCTGCCCGGTCGGCGTCAGCACGCACCAGTGGCCGGCGAACAGGTCGGCGCGCGAGGCCTCCACGCCCGAACGCTCGCCGCCGGCGATCGGATGCGCGGGCACGAAGCGCGCCAGACGCCCTGCATCGAGATGCCGCCGCGCCGCGACAAGCGCATGCCGCTTGGTGCTGCCGGCATCGGTGATGACGGCCGTCTCGCTCGCCGCCTCCGCCAGCGCCCGGAACACGGCGTCATACGCACCCATCGGCACGCACACGGCCACCACATCGGCGTGCGCTACGCCTTCTGCCAGCGAGGTCGTCGCCTCATCCACCACGCCCAGCTCCCGCGCCCGCTCCAGGTGCGCCGCATCGCGGCCGATGCCGGTGACGTGCGCCACCGAGCCCGCCTGCTTCAGCGCCCGCGCGAGCGACCCGCCAATGAGCCCGACGCCAATCACCGCCAGCCGCTCGATGCGAACCTGGCCGTTCACAACCCCTCCACCGCCCCTGCCAGGGCATCCAGGAAGCGCGCGTTCTCCGCCGGCG
>JALVTX010000176.1 GCA_027035825.1 Mariprofundaceae bacterium | reverse complement strand
CCTGATCCCCGGCGTGGTCCGCTTGGGCTCGCTGACCAAGTTGTTCGCGATCCCGGGGCTGCGGCTGGGTTATGTGATCGCGGAGCCCGCCATCATCGAGCGATTGCGGGTCTGGCTGCCGCCGTGGCCGGCTTCCACTTTGGCCCTGCATCTGTTGCCGCGCCTGCTCGCCGAGGCGGATGCGCGCGATGCCGCGCTTGCCGCATCCCGGGGGCGGCTGGAGGCGCTGCTGGCGGATGCGGGCTGGGAGATGCGGCCCTCCCGCGCCTCCTTCGTGTTGGCCCGGCCGCGCGGGACGATGCCGGATTTCGCGGCCCACGGGATTCTGGTGCGCCATTTCCCCGAGTGGCCGGAGCTGGCCGGCTGGGTGCGGCTGGGCTTTCCCGGCAGCGAGGACGGCTGGCGCAGGCTGGAGGCGGCGCTGTGCCCGTGACCCTGATCCTGGGCGGGGCGCGCAGCGGCAAGTCGGCGCGGGCGCAGGCCCTGGCCGAGGCGGCCAGCCGAAGCCCCGTCTATCTTGCAACATCAGGGTCTATGTCGGACGATGCCGAGTGGCAGGCGCGCATCGCGCATCACCGGGCCGCGCGCGGCGCGCACTGGCGGCTGGTCGAGGAGCCGCTGGCGCTGGCCGATACGCTCGGGCGGCTGGCCGGCGGGGTCGTCGTCGTGGACTGCCTGCCGCTGTGGCTGGCCAACCGGATGCAGGAGGGCCGCGACGTGGCGGCGGAAACGGAAGACCTGGGCGCGGCGCTCACGCGTTTCTCGGGTCATGCGCTGCTGGTGTCCAACGAAGTCGGCATGGGGCTGGCGCCGGAGAACGCGCTGGGGCGCGCCTTTCGCGACGCGCAGGGGCGGCTGAACCAAGCCGTGGCGGCGGCCGCGGGCCGCGTGGAGTTCATTGCCGCTGGGCTGCCGCTGCGGCTGAAGTGAGCGGAGGAGGGCAAGGCATGACGTACGTTTATCTGGCCATCGCGATCATTGCGGAAGTGGCCGCGACCAGCGCCCTGAAGGCCTCGGCGGAGTTCACCCGCTGGCTGCCGAGCCTGATTGTGGTGGTGGGCTACGGCATCGCGTTCTATTGCATGACGCTAGTGCTGCGGGCGATTCCGGTCGGCATCACCTATGCAATTTGGTCTGGCATGGGCATTGTGCTGATTACGCTGGTCGGCGCCGTGCTCTACAAACAAGTTCCCGACTTGCCGGCCATGATCGGCATGGGGCTGATAGTGGCTGGCGTTGTGGTGATTCACCTGTTCTCGCGCACCGTCAGTCATTAAGCGAATAACCAGTCGAATATCTGGAACAGGGAGGCAACATTGTCCATTGCTCCGATTCACAGGGACGCCGAGGCCGCGGCGCGGGCGCGGCAGGACGTGTTGACCAAGCCGCGCGGGGCGCTGGGCCGGCTGGAGGACATCGCCTGCTGGTTCGCGGCCCGGCAGGGGAAGGCCTGTCCCGAGCCGTTGCGGCCGCATATCGTCGTCTTCGCCGCCGATCACGGCGTTTGCGACGAGGGGGTGTCCGCCTATCCGAGCGTGGTGACCGGCGAGATGGTGAAAAACTTCGCGCGCGGGGGCGCGGCCATCAACGTGCTGGCGCGGCGGGCGGGCATGGAGTTGCGCGTGGTGGACGTGGGCGTGGCCGCCG
>JALVTX010000175.1 GCA_027035825.1 Mariprofundaceae bacterium | reverse complement strand
GCCGTGGCAGTTTGCGGAGTGGTTGCGCCGGTGATGGATGATAAACGTGATCTAAGGCAAGCGTTTCAGGAGGGAGTGCAATGGCGGAAATGAATCTGCGCAAGCGCGCGAATCGGGGCATGGCGATATCGCTGGTGATGCTGGCGATCCTGATTGGCACGACGGCCTTCGCCGTCAACCGGGCCAACGCCATCTTCGATTCGCTGAATCGGGTGTATGGCGAGCAGCTCGAGCTGGAGCGCTACCGCGCCTCGCTGGGAAGCCTGCTGGCGCCGTTGAACGACTTCAGCCTGACCGGCAACAAGGCGGACGCCGACAAGCTCGCGAAGGCGACGAAGGAATTCGCGCGACTGGACAACGAGGTGCGGCTGCTCTCCGCGCTGACGCCGCAAGACCTGAAGCAGTTAAAGCAGGTGTCCGACCTGATGAAGCAAGTCACGGACATGGCGAACAATATCGTGACCGGCAAGATTCCCGCCTCGCAGGCCGGGAACATCACCGTGGTGGCCCAGAACCTCGTGTTCGTCGCGCAGGAGAAGGTGAACACCGTGGCGAAGGCGCTGAATCAGCGCCTGAACGCCGACGTGCGTGACAAGCAGAATCAGTTGACCACGCTGGCCATCGCCAGCCTCGTGGTGCTTCTGGGTTTGGTGCTGGTGATGATTCTGACCAGCCGCTACTTCGTGACCTCCAGCGCCAACATGATCACCGACGTGGCCTCGCGCGTGACCATGGCCTCCACCGACATTCTGGAAGCGGTGGACCAGCAGGCCGCCGCGGCCGGCACGCAGGCCAAGGCGGTGGAACACGTGACCGAGGAAATGGAGCAGCTCTCGGAGGATGCGCGGAAGATCGCCAAGACCTCCCGCGAGGTGGTGCGCATCGCGGATGCCACGCGCAAGTCCGCCGGCGAGGGCGGCCAGGCGGTGGCGGATGCCATCCGCTACATGGAGCGCATTCGCGACGAGGTGAACACCATTGCCGAGAAGGTGACGTTCGCGGGCGAGAAGGCGGCGCAGATCACCGAGTCCATCGGCGCCATTCAGGAAATCGCCGAGGAAACGCACCTGCTGGCGCTCAACGCCTCCATCGAGTCCGCCGCCGCGGGCGAGTTCGGCAAGCGTTTCGCGGTGGTGGCCGGCGAGGTGCGACGCCTGTCCGACCGTGTGCGCGAGTTCACCGATGAAATCCAGACCGTGGTGGACGAGGTGCATCACTCATCGCAGGAATCCGTGGCCGTGACCCGCGAGGGGCTGGAAGAGGTGGCCAAGGGCGTGGAAATCGCCCAGCGCGCGGGCGAAGCGCTGAAGATGATGCGCGCCATGTCCGAGAAGACCAGCCTGGCCGTGCAGCACATCGCCAAGGCCACGGACAGGCAGGACGCCAGTAACCGCGAGTTCATCGAAACGATGCGCCAGATCAGCCAGCTGCTGAACGACGCGAACCAGCAGATGCAGACCACCCGCGAATCGGCCGCGCGCCTCCGCGACGTGGCGGAAGAACTGCATCGGATGGTCTGACGGCGCGCGCGAATCCTCGCCCTGCCATGAGCGGTCTCGACCTTTCCCAGTTCCTGGCCTCGTTTTTCGACGAGGCGCGGGGGCGGTTGTCGTCCATCAACGAGGGTCTGGTGGCGTTCGAGGCGGGGACGCTGGACGAGGAGGGG
>JALVTX010000174.1 GCA_027035825.1 Mariprofundaceae bacterium | reverse complement strand
GCCTCCATCCGCACCGAGATTGACTCGATGCCGGCGGAGCTGGACGAAATCACCCGCAAGGTGATGCGGCTGGAGATCGAGGAAGCGGCGCTGAAGAAGGAGAAGGACGAGGCCAGCCGCGCGCGGCTGGAGGAGCTGCGCAAGGAACTGGCCGACCTGAAGGAACAGCGCGACGCCATGCGCGCCCGCTGGGAGCAGGAAAAGGGCGCCATCACGCGCATCCAGCAACTGCGCGAGCAGATCGAGCAGACGCGGCGCGAGATCGAGGAGGCCGAGCGCGCCTACGACCTCAACCGGGTCGCCGAGCTCCAGCATGGCGTTCTGCCGGAGCTGGAGAAGCAGCTGGCCGAGCTGGAGCGCGAGGCCCACGGCCAGGAGAGCCTGTTGCAGGAGGAGGTGACCGAGGAAGAAATCGCCGAGGTCGTCGCCCGCTGGACGGGCATCCCGGTCACGCGGCTGATGCAGGGCGAGCGCGAGAAGCTGCTGCACCTCGACGAGGAGCTGCACAAGCGCGTGATCGGGCAGGAGGACGCGGTCAAGGCCGTGGCGGACGCGGTGATGCGCGCCCGCGCCGGGGTCAAGGACCCGAAGCGGCCCATCGGCTCCTTCCTGTTCCTCGGCCCCACCGGCGTGGGCAAGACGGAGCTGGCGCGCACGCTGGCCCGCTCGCTGTTCGATTCCGAGGAGGCGATGGTGCGCCTGGACATGAGCGAATACATGGAGAAGCACGCCGTCTCCCGGCTGGTGGGCGCGCCTCCGGGCTATGTCGGCTTCGAGGAGGGCGGCCAGCTCACCGAGGCCGTGCGCCGCAGGCCCTATTGCGTGCTGCTGTTGGACGAGGTGGAGAAGGCGCATCCCGACGTCTTCAACATCCTGCTCCAGGTGCTGGACGACGGCCGGCTGACCGACAGCCACGGCCGGACGGTGGATTTCAAGAACACCATCGTCATCATGACCAGCAACATCGGCAGCGAATACCTGCTCACCGGCATCGACGAGCAGGGCCACATCAAGGCGGACGCGCGCGAGGCGGTGATGCGCGAGCTCTCGAACCATTTCCGGCCGGAGTTCCTGAACCGGCTGGACGACGTGGTGCTGTTCTCGCCGCTGTCGCAGGCGGACATCGAGCGCATCGTGGACTTGATGATGGCCGAGGTGCGCCAGCGGCTGGAGGCGCAGGGCATGAAGCTGGTCGTGACCGACGCGGCGCGCGCGCTGATCGCCCGCGAGGGTTACGACCCGGTCTATGGCGCGCGACCGCTGAAGCGCTTCATCCAGCGCGAGGTCGAGACGCCCATCGCCCGCGCCATCCTGCGCGGGACGGGCGAGCACCCAACCGTCACGGTGGATGCGCGAGGCGACGCGCTGGTGGTGGAAACGAGCTAAATCCATCGTTGAGGCGACAGGGCGGGGCAGCAACAGGCCCCGCCTTGTTGTTTCTGAACGAAGGGAACATGCCAGCATCCGCCCGCATTCCCCCGAGGGTGCAATTATTCCCACTGGCGCGGCCTTGCGGGCGCGCCAATACTTGCGCCACGGACGGACTTGCGGTAGCAAGCCGCTTCCAATTCTCGAGAGGAGGTTCTCACATGAAGAAGGTGATGATGATGGCGGCCGCGGCCGCGTTTGTGATGGGCGCTGGCGTGATGGCTCCGGCCGACGCGCATGC
>JALVTX010000173.1 GCA_027035825.1 Mariprofundaceae bacterium | reverse complement strand
GCGCAGCCACGGCGCGCCGAACTCCTCGATGACGATGCGCGCGCAGGCCTCGGCCAGCGCCTCGATGAGGCCGAAGCTGGATTCCTCGATGAAGGCGATGAGCCGCTTGGCCACGGCCTTGTAGTCCAGCGTGTCCTCGATGCTGTCGCTGGCGGCGGCGCGGGAGATGTCCCAGGCGATTTCCATGTCCAGCCGCACGGTCTGGCGTATCTCGCGCTCCCAGTCGAAGATGCCGATGACCGTCCGCACCTCCAGCCCCTCGATGAGAATCCTGTCCAGCCGCCGCATGCAACCTCCCCGCGCATGTCCGCGCACGATGTGATAGGCGGGCAAGCTTGACATAAACCGCGCCGGATGAACAATGCGCCGGCTTCTTTTCGAGGCAGAAGGAGGATTGCATGGCTTCCGAGATCAAGGTCACCGAGGACGTCGTTTCCTGCTCCGACAACGGGCAGCATCCGCTGGTGTACATCAATCTCAAGAGCGGCCGCGGCCAGTGCCAGTATTGCGGCCAGGTGTTCGTTCGCGTGGAGCCCGAGAGCAACCCGGAGGACCAGCAGGCCGCCTGAGTCCCGCGCCTCAGGCCCGGGAGCCCTCCCGCCGCTGGCGCACGGCCTCGAACAGCGCCACCCCCGTCGCCACCGACACGTTCAGCGATTCCACGCTTCCCGGCATCGGGATGCGGAGCAGCTGGTCGCAATGCTCGCGCACCAGCCGCCTCAGCCCCTTGCCCTCCGCGCCCATCACCAGCCCCAGGTTGCCGCGCAGATCAGCTTCGTAAATCAACGCATCAGCCTCCCCGGCCAGGCCCGCCAGCCACACGCCGCGCTCGCGCAGCGCATCCATCGCCCGCACCAGGTTCGGAACCGTCAGCACCGGCAACCGCGCCATCGCCCCGCAGGCCGCCTTGGCCGCCGCCGGCGCGTCGGCATCGGCCGCGTGATGCCGGGGGATGATCACCCCGGCGCAGCCCGCCGCCTCGGCGGTGCGCACGCAGGCGCCGAGGTTGTGCGGGTCGGTCACGCCATCGAGCAGCAGCACCAGCACGCCGGTCTCCACGTCCAGCCCGTCCAGCCAGGCGGCGAAATGATGCCGCGCGCGAAAACTCAAGACGAATAGGTGATATAATTCAAATTCTGACGGATTATCCTATTTGTAACAGTATTTCACTCATCCAAACTCATGCCGATAGCTCCGGGCGCAATGGCCCGGCCCGAAGAACATGTCAATCACGCGCTCGAACATCCGCGCCCAGCGGTTGCCCCGGCGGGCGAGCCAATGCGTGCGGCTGGAGATCGTCCAGTCCGGCTCGCCGTAGAGGATGGCCCCGCCGAGCTGGTCAAGGCCGATGGCGGTGTCCCACCAGAGCCGGGAGAGCGGCCTGCCAATGAGCGGATAGCGCACGTGCTGGGCCAGCCATATTGCCGGAGCCAGCAAAATAGTCAGCGCCAGCGCAACGAGCATCAGGGCGAACGCGCGCATCAGAGCGCTCCCAGCGCCTGAACCGCCGCATCCCTCGCGGCGTGGATGGTCTTCTCCGTTCGCGCCTTCCTGATGGCCAGCATCCCCTTGCGGCGCTCCAGCTCGATGGCGGCAAGCGCTGCGCGGGCCGCATCAGCGGCGGCGATGATGGCGTCGGCGGCTTGCTTCGCGGTGATGGCTCCGCCAGAGGCGTCCACCTCCAGCCGCACCAGCGGCGGGACAGCTCCGGCATATCCAGCCGATGCATAGCCCCGCGCCTGCTGTTCCTTTTCGCGATAGGTCAGCGCCTGCCCCGGCGCGACAAGCCAAGGCCCGCGCGCCCGTTCGGCCGCCGCATCGATGGCGCGCGCGGCTTCCTCTCTTACGATACGCAGCAGTTCCTGCCGGGCCGACGGCATTGGCGGTTCCTTGCCCACGACGGGCGGCGTCGGATTGCTCATTGGCATTGCTGTCCTCCTTACAGTTGCGGCAGCTCGATCTGGACGGGCACGACGACATTCTGCGCCGCGTTGCCGATGTTCTGCTGGCCGTTGTAGCCCCACGCAAAGAGGCGTCCGTCAGCCATCCTGGCGATATAGGTCTTGGTGGAACCGGTCGAGGCGAACCAGCCGAGATCGACAATCTGCCCCGACGTTGCATAGGGCAGCATCACCTGCTGGAACGTGGTCTGCTGGGTCGTATTGCCAATGCCCAGCTCTCCGTAGGCGTTGTAGCCTGTGCCCATCAGTTGGCCATTCAGGTTCCGGTAGAAGCCGGAGATATAGTGCCCGTAGTTGTATTCATCGTTGCCATCACCGAAGAGTTTGGCGCAGTCCGTAGCCACGACCGTCGCGGATGTCTTGTTCGCCGTCGTTCCGTCGCCAATCTGGCCATAACCGTTATAGCCCCATGCAAGCAGTTGGTTGGCCGAATCACGGACGTAAATCGTCCCCGGCGCTCCACCAAACACGGCCATCTCCACCGGTTGGTTGGCCAGCGGGACGAGATAAGGCACGCTGGCCGTGTTGACCGTCGTTCCATCTCCACGCTGACCCCAGGAGCTGTTGCCGCATGTCCGCACCTCGGCATTGCCCGCCGAGTCCTTGCGCAGCATCACCGTGAAGCAGCGATTGTCGTAAGCCGCTCCCGTATAGAAGCTGAACCCACCACCCATCTGGAGAATGTCCGCCGCCGGCCCTCCCCAGTTGGTGGTCACATCCACGAAGCTGGAGCGGTTCGTCAGGGTGCCATCGCCGAGGCAGCCATAGCCGTTGTAGCCGCAGGCCCAGATGGAGCCATCTGATTTCAGGGCGAATGTGCAGCCAACATACCCGCCAAGGTTGAACAGCTTGACCGTGTTGGTTCCGAGGCTGGTGATTTGCGTCCACGTGGTCTTGTCCACCGTCGTGCCGTCACCCAGCGCGCCAAAGCCGTTGTATCCCGCGCCCCAGATCGTGCCGTCGGTCTTCTGGATGAAGAACCGGATGTAATCCCCGTAGGTTCCGTAATGCTGCGGCGCGAACACCTTGCTCACGCCCGTGGCGCTCAGCACGGGCGTCCAGTGCGCGGCAGTGTCGCCAACGCCCAGTTGGCCGAACTGATTGTATCCCCACATATACAGGTTGCCGTTGTCGAACAGCGCCCATGAATCGTCCGCCGTGTTTCCAGCTTCCACGAGGTTTCCTGTTTCATTGGGGAACAGCACTTCAATCAGACCGTGCCGGACGCCGAACTCCGTGGCCCAGTCCGTGCCGGAGGTGCGGCCAGTGGCATGCCACCATGATGCGGCGGTCGCATGGGCGTTATAAAGGCGCCCGTTCATGATGATGGAGAAGCAGTTGCCGGGACTCTTCGACAACCACGTCACGTCGCGCTTTGGAGGCAACGCGATGGCGGCGATGGCGGCATCGATGGCCTGCTTGGCCCGAAGCGGGGTCATGTCCGTCGTGTTGTCCGTGCCCGCCAGCGCCTGCGCCTGCGTGGCGATGGGTCGGTTCGGCTCCGCGTTGGCCGGCGCGTGCGGGGAGTTGATATGCGCCATAATGGACGGATTGATGTCATCCGCCGTCGGCATCTGCGCGAGCTTTCCCGCGGCGTCCAGCGTGGCGACGCCGTTGGGCTGGCCCTTCTCGGAATTCGGAATCGCGTTCGCTTGGGCCATGATCACATAGCTGTCGCCGGATTGAATCGCCGCGCCCGAAGCTGCGAGCGTGATCGTCGTCGCCGTATTGCTGGCAATCTTCTCGGTGCGCAGCAGCACGCCATCGCGGCGTACCACGACAATTGCGCCTGCGAAAGCATCCGTACCCCAGTTCGCGCCGTTATCCGTGATCGTTGTGGCGCTGCCGCCGGTCGCCGTGCCCGAGACGGCGCGTTCATCCAGCAACTGACCGACATAGGCATCCAGCGTGTCGATGTTCTGGGAGAGCAGCGCATCCCAGCCATATTCGCCCGATCCGGGCTTGTTGAGTCCAAGGTTCGGGGTCCGTGTCGCCATCTCTTACACCTCCAGAAAATCCATGCGCAGCGCCTGCCGCTGCCAGTCCAGATCCACGCGCATCACCATCATCAGCATCTCACTCCGCCCTCCTGGGAGCTGGCCGGATTGCAGGCGGATCACGTCGCCCGGCTCCAGGGCCATCAGCCGCATGGAGACCGTCGCGCGGACCACGGCCCGGCCACCGGCCCAGCTGGAGACGAAATCCGTCGCGATGCGGGTGAGTTCGCTCTGTGGCACGTTCCAACGGTCGTGGAACACGTGGGGCAGCACCGCATCGGCGTCGTGCACGGCGGCGGCGTCCGTGGCCACGATGCCGTCCGAGTAGTTGCCCGGTTGCCCCGCATCGCTGCCCGCCGGCAGGCCGGTCAGGATCAGGCACTCGTTCTTCTCGTCCGCCCAGCCGCGCCGGTATTGCAGGCCCTCGGCGATGTCGTCCGGCGTGATCGTCTCGACCGGCGCCACGGTCGCTGGATCAGGATCGGGCAACAGGGCAATCTGCCCGTCGCGCTCAATCCACTGCGCCTGCAACAGCCACGCGATCTCCTCCAGCAGCTTGCGGCCGGAGACCGGATGCGTGATGCGCGCGCCGGTACTGACAACAGCGGGGCGCAACGCCTTGACCGCATCGATGCTGGCCCGGTCGATGCGCTCGCCGGGCAGGTTGATCGCGTTGGACAGGATGTCGTAAGCGATGTCGGCCAGGTGCCAGTTCGTGCCATTGTTGCTGGCCGGCGTATAGTCCAGCTCTTTCCAGACGGCGCCATATTCCTGCCAGGTGTTAGGATCGCTGCCGGGCGTGACGCCCGTGCTGCCGACCAGCGCCAGCCAGCCCTTGCCGTTGTAGGCCACGATGTCGCCGGGATTGTAGGCCGTCGCGGCGTCCCAGGTCGGCCAGCGGCGGTTCGGGGCCTTGGCATCGGTGATGGAGATGATGTCGTCCATCGTCAGCGCCCACCGGTTGCCGTGCCAGGCCATATCCCGCACGATGCCATCGTACAGCCCGATGGTGTCCGGCACGCCGTTGTAGCCGACGCGAATCTGCGCCCTGTGCCCGCGCAGTGGCACGCTGGCCAGGTAATCGGCCTCCGGCTCCGGCGCCAATTCGCAGGTCATCCGGCCCACCATCTGTTGCTTGAGTTGCGGCGACAGAGCGGCGCTTGCCGTGCCGATTCGCGACAGGCCCGGCGCGGATTGCGCCGTCGTTCCGCCCGAGGTCAGCGGCACGGCCTGCACGTGCGTGCCGATCAGCACCGGGTCCCGGTAATAGATGATGCTGATGGCACTCAGCTCCGGCGTGTCGTCGTTCCCGGCGGTCGAGGTATAACTGATCTTGGCCCGCCAGTACCGTGCAGGCGGGATCGTGTCGCCGGACTGGACGATGCCGTGATACGTCCACCCTGTAGTGCCCGGCGCGGCCGCCAGCGTAGGGTTGTTGGTGTACCAAAGCTCCACCTGCATACTCGTGCCGGCCGGCACTACGTCCACGAATGTCACCAACCCGTCGCCCGCGGGCGCCTCGCGCACGTCGAACGTCCGCCAGGCCGCGCCCGTGGCCTGATAACCCTCGCGGCCGGCCATGACGACCTCGCCATCGCCAAGCCGGAACTTCCATGCCGGGCCCACGGCCGCCCCCTTGATGCCATAGGCCCGAATCGCCACGGAATAGTGGCTGGTGGACGACTGCGGAGCAGTATAGCTGTTGATGTCGGGGCGGGCGAAATCCACCACCAACTCGTAGTCGCGTCCCCGGAACAATGCAGCCGAGAATCCGGACAGCGTATGCACGGATACGCCGCTGCCCGCGGCCAGACTCAACCGGATCTGATTGCCGATCTGGCGCTTGGTGAGCGCATCCCTGAACCAGACATAACAGGTTGCGGCAAGGTTGCCGGCATTCTCCAGCCCCAGATTGACTTCTTCCACTCGAATGGTCGAGACAGGCGTGAATGGTGCCATGATGGCAGGGGTGTTGGCGTCCACATACCGGTCATATCGGATGTGCTGGTATTTTTTCTGGCCGGTGATCTTGCCCCAGATGCTCATGCCCACACCTCTTGGCCAACCTCGGTCACATGGCCTTGCCACTTTGTTTCGAGATAGGCCGAGCCAAGCGCATTTGCCGGATCCATCGGCACCGTATTGCCGGCAGCCAGCACTAGCGCACCGTTGGTCACGGTCACGTTGGCATCGTTCGCAGCCGCCGGATCATTGGAGCCGGCCAGTTGGTTCGGCGCGACAAGCCGGGATTCCGGCCCGCGCTCGGCCCAGACAGCGAGGAGGGCCAGCGGCTCGGACGCCTGCCCGGCCTGCACCGCATCGGCGAGCGCACGCGGCAGTTGCTTCATACCGCCTCCACCAGCCGCAGATCGAAGCTGCGGTGCACGGAACTGCGCCACGGCATGCCGGCGGCGGGCTGATTGTGTCTGGTGAGGTAGACCTCGGTCGGGTGCGAGTCCGGGGACCACGCCCACCAGAACACCTTTCGGACCTCGAGGACCTGCTCCCGGAAGTAATCGAGCATGGCCCAGAGCCGCGACGGTGCGACCGACCAGCGCGGGGAGACCTCCAGCCGCCGATAGCGCACGGCCAGGTACTCACGCCCGGATTCGGTCTTGAAGCTCGGCGCGTTGGCGACCTCGTGGTAAGGGTCATAACCGTAATCCAGATGCGGCATTGTGATGGCCGGGCCGACGTACAGCTCCGGGATGGTGATCAGCTGCCCCGCCGCAGCGCCCGTGATCTTGAGCGTGACGGTGCTGGTCATGACCGGGGCGGATGGCTTGACGATCACCGCCGTGTTGTCCGGCCAGATGTCCTGGATCGTCAGCCCCGCGATCTCCCACGTGAGTCCCGGTGTGCGAAATCCGGCTGACTGATGCCGGTTGGCGCCCAGCACGATAGCCTCGATGGGCCATTGCCCGCCCCACGGGCCGAAGCCGAATGGCTCGACGCCGTAGCCGATGGAGCCCGGCAACGTCCATGTGACCTGCGCCACGCCGCTTGGATCCGCTGTAATCTGCGCCGGGCGCAGCGTGTCGAGGTTCGCGACGTTGGACATGGGCCTGCCGGCCTCCTCCGTGCCGATGTCCACGGTGTAGGCGGCTCCGGCCAGCAGGTTGTGCCAGAGGATCATCGGCGCATCCTGCGTCATGCCATCACCGCCACGTTCTGGCCGCCGCGCGCAAGCGTGTCATGCAGGGCCGGGGCGAGGCTATCCGCGATGCGCTGGGCCACCTCCGGACTCAATGCCTCCGGGTGCAACGCCTGGACGGTGAGGTTCACGGTCGGGACTTGCTGTTGCCGCAAGCCGGAAGGGGATGCTGGCAGCCCCGTGCGCGTATTTACCCGCACGGTGGGCGTACCGCCGCCGATGCCGGCAGAGGGAATGCCCGCACTCCCGGCGCCTTTCTGGCCAAACTTGGTCGACGCGATTTTCGCTATCTGCAAGGCGCCAAGGCCGCCGATGATGCCGGCAAAGATCGGGCCCATCGGAAATCCCCATTTTAGAGCTTCGGCCATTCCCTGGGCCGTGCTGATCACGGCGTTGGCAATGGCCGCAGCCTTGCCCAGCTCGAATTGCTTCCGATTATGACTTTCCATCAAACCGGACATCATCGCCAAGCCGCCCTTCATCACGGCCACCTTGCCTTGAAACCCCGTCTGCCAGAGCTTCTTGCTAGCGTCGTGAAAAGCCGACATCCGCGCCAGCATCTGGTCCAGGTTCACGCGACTGGCATCCTGAAATGCCTGCGCGAAACCCTGTTGCAATCCAAGCGCCGTGTTCTGGAAGTCGGTCAACATTTGCTGGCGCTGCTCCAGCGCCTGACGCTGGATCTCGGTCAGTCGCTGCTCATGCTGTTCCTTCAGCTGCGCTTCCAGTTCCTGTTGCCGCTGCTCATCGATCAGCTTCAATTCGCGCGCTTGGGCCAGAATGGAGAGCCTGTTCTGATAAGCCTGGTTCTCGCGCTCGGCCTCGGTCATCAGCGAGGTTTCGAGCATGGAAAGCTTCTGCGCCAAGTGCTTGCGCAGGTTCTCGCGATCCTGCTGCCGTTGTTTCTTCCGCAACTGATTGAGGATATCGACACCGGCCGCCGGCGGATTTGACCCGCCGCCGGATGCCGTTGCTGGGGGCTGACGGCGCCGCATCGGTTCGCGCATCATGGCCACGGCGCCGCGATCAATGAGCGCAAGCTCTTGGGCGCGCTCGCGGTTCAAGCGGGCGATCTCCTCGCGGTAGCGGCGGGCGCTCTGCGTGTTCGAGTGCAACGCTTTCGCCAGCACATCCAGACGCCCTGCGGCGGCTTCCATCCCTACGGCGCGTAGCCCATCCGCGATGGCTTTGGTCACCGAAGCCACACGCTCGCGTAGCGCATCCAGCGGAGATGTTATAGCCAGTCGAAACTCGGCGGCAATCTTGCGACCCAAGAATCGCACGTTGATAAACAGCTTATTTAGCAGCGCACCGAGCGTGATGCCGAAGTCGCGCACGATGGCAAACTTGTCGGCGAGCGCCTTGCCGATCTCCCAGCCGGCAAAGGCTGCCCCGACCAGACTGACCGCCTTGCCGAGACGACCGAACCCTCGCGCGGCCAGCATGGCATTGGCCCTCAATGTCAGGATCGCCCCCGACAGCCCGATGGCGCTGCGCGCCGCGATATCCATGTTGTCCGCGATTCCCATCAGCGCGCCCGAGAGCATCGTGCTGGAGCCGAGCGCCTTGTCCTGTTCGCCGAGCCAGATCGTGAAGCTGTTCCGGATCTGTGCCACAGCCTGGCTGATGGTCGGCGGCATGCGGTTGAACTCTTGCTGCACGCTCCCGGCCTGGGCCTTGATGGCGGCAATCACGTCCCGCGTGGTGAGCAGGCCCTCCGCGCCAAGCTGGCGCAACTGGCCGAGCGATACGCCCATGCCCCTGGCAATCATCTGGGCCAGCCTCGGCATCTGCTCCAGCACGCTGCGGAGCTCGTCGCCGCGTAGTGCGCCGCTGGCCATGCCCTGGCCGAACTGGATCAGTGCAGCCTCGGCCTCCTGGGCGCTGGCGCCGGAAACCACGATAGCCTGGTTAATGGCCTTCGTGACCGTCAACAGGTCGGACTGTGAAACGCCCAGTTCCTTCGTGGATCGCGCCAGGCGCGAGTAGAGATCGAGCGTCGCGCCCCAGTCGGCGCGCGTTTCCCGGGCGATGGCGGACAGCGCCTTGTAAGCGCGTGCGGCATCCTCGGCCGAGCGACTGGCCACGGCGAGCCGGGCCGTGACTTCCTTGAAACGGTCGGTGACACTCGCGAGATCCCGCACCATTTCCGCGCCGAACCGGATACCGATCAGCCCCATGATTTCCCGGCGCATGCGCCCAAGTTGTTCGGAGATGGAGCGCACGCCCGCGCGCGCCCTGCTCATGCCGCCGGCGATTTCGTCGCCGGCCTTGCGCCCGTCGCCGCCCAGGCGCACGAGGTTGCCGTCGGCGTCGCGAATACCCTTGATGGCGCCGCGATCGTCCAACTCCAGCACCAGCTTGAGGTTCATGTCACCCACGGTCTAGACTCCATCCATGAACCTCCTGATCTGGGGCGGCGCGGCCGTATTCGCCATCGGCTTCATGATTGCGCCGTGGATGATGTTCGTGGGGCTGGCCATGTTCGCGACGGGCGCGCTGGCGCTCGTCTGGTCGCTGATAGGGCCCTAGCCGCGCGCGGCCCACACATCGAGCGCGGTCTGCTGCATCACGAGCACCCGCTCCAGGCAGTCCGTCACATCCTCGACCCCGAGCATGGCGATAACGGCCTGCACATCCGCCATCACCAGGCCGTAGGGCCGGCCATCCGGCGTCAGCCGCCAACACGTGGCGCATGCCGCGAACACCTGCCATGCCTGCCAGTTCTCCGGCCAAATCAGCACCTCCCGCGATTGTTCCACCCGCGCCGCCATTTCCTCGCCCAGCAGACGGCGATCATCATCGTCCAGCGCACCTGTCCGGCCGCCCGCCCAAGCGCGGGCGGCCTCGATCAGTTTTTTCTGGCGCCGCCCGTAAGGGACTCGAACCAGGCCACCCCGATGGCGCTGGCCACCTCGTGGATATCGGCGAGTTCCGCGATCGTCTCGTCGTTGCACTCGATCGGATGGCCATCGGCGTCGGCGATGCCTTCCCAACCGGCCACGATCTCGCGCATCAGCTCGGCGTCCTCGATCTCGCCAGCCTCGGCGCGGGTCATCAGCTCGGCCGCCTCGCTCTTCTTCAACCGGCGGAAGTGCGCGGTGAAGCGACGTTCGATGCGTCGTCCCGTCTCGTCGAAGAAGCGGACGGTGACCGGATACTTGTAGGTGGGTGAGAGATCGAGCTTGAACATGGCCTACCTCGCGATGACCTGAATGTCGTCGTTCGCCGTCGCGCTCGTGCTTGCGATGCGGAGCGGCATCTGGATCATCGAAATGCCGTTCTCGTCCGAGATGGTCGGCTTGCCGATCTGTACGTTGGGGCAGTTGATCTCGATGATGTTTCCAGCCGCCGCGCCATGCGTCAGCGCCAGTGCGCCGGTCGTTCCGTTCTCGGCCTGCTGCCAGGCGTTGAACGTGCCGACAAGCGTTTCGCGCACGGTCGCGGTTCCCTCCGGCTTGCGTCCCAGGATGTCCACGCGGGTGTCGTTCACCAGCTGCTGGAATTGCACGTCGTTGGCGCGCTTGATCTCCAGGCTCTTCAGCGCCAGCGCCGTGCCCATCAGCGTGAAGCTCGGCGTGTGCGCCGGGTCCACCGGAACCTCCGAACGCACCGGCAGCGCGGTGGCCGCCGGAATCGGCGCATCGGTCACGGCCTGATACAGGCCGGTGAAGCTGAAATGGTGCAGGGCCCGGCCCGCGGCGTCGATCTTGATGGACCAGTCGCCGCGACAGCCCAGCGCCTTGTGCGCCACGCCGCCGCGATACACCTGGAGCGTCAGCGATTCCTCGCCCCCGGTGACCGGGTTGAAGGCGCAGCTGACGTTCGGCGTCACCACCTGCGCGAAGCCCGCGCCGCGCATCAGCACGCCCCAGAACGGCACGCCGCCCGCCGCGCCCGCGCCCTGCGCCGGAACGTCGAACTCCAGCTGCACGCGCTTGCCGGTTAGCGCCAGTGCATGCTCCGCGCCGAAGGTCGGGCGCACTACGCCCTCCGGCACGATCTCGTCGGCCTCCAGCGGCGTGAGACTGAAATTCTCCACCAGCATGGCATCGGTGGCCGGGTTCGGCGCGGCGTCCACGCCGTAGGTCGTTTCCGCCGCCGCCAGCAGAACCTTGAGTCCGGATCGAATCATGATTTGCCTCCCTTGCTCTTGTTCGCTTCACCAGCCGTCGCCGACTTGCCCTCGGCCACGTCATCGCGCGTGCGGCCGACGAGCTTCAGCTTCCCTGTCTTGGGATCCTTCTCCCAGGATCCGGCCTTCGTGTTCATGGCTTGCCTCCTTGCCAGATATCGGTCTCGAACTCGTCCTGCCACCACAGCGCGCCGGACGAGAAACTCAGCAGCCGCCCGCCAGCAGCGACGATCGCGCCGGATTCGGCGTCGGGGCTCCAGCCGACGAGCGCCGCGACGATCTCGGATCGCGCCTGGGCCAGGCCTCCGTCCAGCGCCGCCTCGCCGGTGGCGTCGCGCACATCGCGAACGGCGATGACCACGCCGAAGCGCCGGCGTATGCGCTGGACCACGTCGATCGAGGCGGACACGTTGGCGCTCGCCGACTCGCTCACCGGCACCACCCATGCCGCCGGCGTTCGCGCGGGCGCGCTCTTCAGCGCCGCCAGGTTCGCCGCGCCGGCCACGTGCTTCAGGCTTGTCGCCCGCGCCTTCAGCCGCGACACGATCGGCGCCAGCTGCATCAAAAGCCCTTCATGCGGCCGCGACCGAAGACGCGCGCCTGGCTGCTCGATCGCACGTCCAGGCTCGTTTCGTCCGGCGGCGGCGTCACCGCCTCGCCCCAGCCGGCCGTGCCGGCCGCGATGCGGTTGAGCAGGTCGCGCGCCGCGCGCTCGGCCTCGATGACGGACTGCGGCTTGTCCACGCCGCGCCGGGTATAAAGCCCGGCCACGGCCAGCGCCGCCGAGATGCTCGCCGCCAGGCGCGGCGCCGGATTCAGCGGCACGGCATAGCGATTGCCGATCCGGGCGTCGATCTCGGCATCGGCGGCCCGGATCGCCTGGTCGATGACATTCGCATCGGCAATGCCGTCGCCGTTGTCGTCGCTCATCTGGATAATGAGCTGCTCGTCAAAGGCCGCGATGAGGTCCTGGTAATTTGCGTAGGCCACGTTCCGTCACCGAAAGCGGCGGGCCGCTTTGGCGGCCCGCCCTTCCTCCCTCAGCCTTGGGCCTGGCCGCCGCCGGCGCCCTGGCCGGACTTCGCACTCTGCTTCTTCGACTTGATCACGCGCACGCCCTCGGCGCCCTTCAGGTCAGCCTCGGCGAGATCCACCTCGTGCTCGCCGTGCGCCAGATGGCCGACGCCGGGCAGCGACAGGCCGTTGTGGGGTTCGACAAAAATCCTGATTGCCATATCGATTCTCCTTGTTTCAGATCATGCAATGGTTGGGCGGGAAGGGCGGGGCGGAGAACCGCCCCGCCGACCCCTTACTTGCCGGTCAGATACTCGACCACTTCGAGCTTCGCCGTGCCCTTCCAGGTGTTGGTGGCGCCGTTCACGTCCCGATCGTTGGTGAGCAGCACGTTCGCGGCCTCGAAGTTGCCCTCGCCGACCACCAGCGTCGTCGGCCGGATGCCGAGCGGCGAGCCGTCCGGGCGCTTGAGGTTGGCCATCGCCAGCCGGGCGGCGGCGTAGCTCGTGGCGTTCAGCGGCTCGCGGCTGGCGTAAATCAGCTGCGGCAGGCCGTAGCCCACGGCCACGCGCGCCTCGACGCCGTAGTGGAACGTCCGGCGCATGAACACATCCGGCGACTGCGGATCCACCATCGAGACGAAGGTGTACGGCTTGCGGGTCTGGAAGATCATCGGCTTCACGGGACGGGAATCGTCCATCAGGAACCAGACCTCGCCCGTGCCCAGCACGGCCGGCCGGTTGGCATAGGTGCCGTTGCCGGGATCCACGCCATCGGTCGGATGCGCCGTGCTGAAGAAGTTGACCCCATCGAAGCCCTGGCCGCTGGTCAGGCCGTCCACCAGCGCCTGCCAGACCAGCTCGTCCGGGTGGCGACCGGCGGCATCGCCGATCATCTTGAACTTCGGATCATAGACGCCGAGCTGATCGTCCTCGATGTCATTGCGGTCAACGCCGACCGTCAGCTCGAAGTCCTCGTTCGGCAGGTAGTAGCCGTGCGCCGTCAGGTTGTGGACCACCTTGTCGCCGACCCACTTGCGGATGCCGGGCAGTTGTCCCAGCCACTTGTAGTCGTTGGCGCTGGTCTGGCTCCGCGTCTCCATCGCCACGATCTGGTAGCGCCGGGCGACATTGTCGAACGCGTTCTGGAACAGCGTCTGGAAGCCGGTCTGCGCGGCCCGGAGTGTTGCTGCATTCACAATCATGTTGTCTCTCCTCTTCTGTTGTTAGCGGATCTCGACCCAGACGCCGGTCGCGTCCACGCCGAGCACCTTGCCCGCGACGATCGAGTTGGTGGTGGTCTTGGCGACCGTGGCGTCATCGGCCACGTGCGCCACCTGGCCGACATCGGCGGCGGTCAGCGCGCTCGCCCCCGAATTCCCATACTGGAACACGCCGCGCTTGACGGTGATGGCCGCCGCCCCCGCCGCGCCGCCCGTGTTGTCCACGGCCTGCTCGGCCCGGCCCATCACGGTGAGCCCGGCCGTATCGGCGGCCGGCACGGCATTGCCGGCGGCATTCACAGCCACCATGCCGCCAGCATGGATAACGGCGCCTGCTTCCACCGGCAGCGAAACGAGCGTGCCGTCGCGCTCCGGCGTGTTGCGATCATTGGTCAGTGGCATGACTTATTCCTCCTTGCCTTTCTTGGTTTGCAGATACTGCTCCGCGGTGATGCCCAGCTGCTCGCAGATGGCCACCTCGTCGGCGGTGAGCGCGCCGGAGGCGCCCGCATCGCCGGCCTGGCCGTTCAGCTCCTCACCCAGCGGCACGACGGGCTGGGCGTTGGCGACGAACCGGGCAAATCCCTCGGCGTCCTTCCGGCAGTAGTCCTCGGCCCATTCGCGCGAGGCCGGCGCGATAACTCCCTTTTCCAGGGCTTCGTTCACGGCGGCCTGCACGCGCGCGTTCTCGCGCTCCGCCAGCACCTGGTTCAGCTCCTCGCGCAACCGGTCAAACTCGACGCGGGGCACGAAGTCCTCGGGATTCGCGCCGGGATTGTCCTGGGCGTTCTCCTCGATGCAGCCGGCCACGGCCTCCGCCAGCTCGGGCAGCCGCGCGTTGGCCTGCGCCTCGCCAGCCTGGCCGCGCAAGATGTCGATGGCCTTCTGAAGCTCGGCGATCACGTCGTCCGCCGTCGCCAGCTCGGGCAGGTTCAGGATGCGCCGCAGGCGCTCCAGCAGTTCTTCCATAGCAGATTCCTCCATTTGCATGTTCACCACCGGCGCGAGATCGCCGAGGTTCGGGTAGTGCGTCAGGCCGAAGCCCTTGAACGCAAGGATTTCGCCCGTCTTGCGATCAGCCAGGAAGACGGGGGAGATGTAGCGGTATTCCTTCTCGCGGATGGCGTTGGCCGCGCGCTCGGTCCATTCGACCTCGCCCCAGAGACCGTCTTCCTCGACCGTCAGCGAGGCCGGATCGATCCAGCCAGACGCGGGCGCATCCGCGCCCGTTTCGGCGGCGTTGATCGAGGCATGGAAATAATCGCCGGGGAACTTGACGGGATACTTGCGCGCGTGGTTCAGCACCTTCTCGCCGTTGAACTTCCAGCTCCGGCCATCGATGCCGCGCACCATGCCGTCCTTGTCCACCGGAATCAGGTGCACGCGCTGGCGCAGGCCATCAAGACCCGCGTCCACCTGGCAAACCACGATGCCGGCGCCGATGGTTTCCGTCTTGCGGAAGGGGTGAATCCAACGCATAGGCGGTAACCTGCCGCCCGCCCAAAAAGAAACCGCCGGAAGGGTTTCCGGCGGTTCATGGGCGATGTTGTGCAGAAAAAGGGTGTTGCGGCTATCGCAATGCACGCTCGATGTGCTCGGTGATGATGGCGGCGATGTCCGCCTCGTCCTCGGGCGAGAGGCCGAGGAAGGGCCGGGCGGGGATGTCGCCCCAGGGGATGGGCGCGCCGCGCCGGGTCTTGCCGTAGGCGCCCTGCCTGGCGCCGAACTGGTGCGTGGCGGCATAGTGCAGCGTTGACCCCCACACAAGCCGATTGCCGGACACCTCATGGGCGAATTGACCGGACAGATTGCCTTCCCTGACCAGGATGTTGTCGTCGCCCTTGCGCGCCACGGTGACGGGCGAGAGCGGCGCCCAGGGCGAGCCGTCCGGCGCGCGCTTGGTCTCGAAGCGCTGCTTGGTGCTGGCAATCAGCATGTTGCCGATCTCCGAGAGGGCGGACGCCGGGTTCTCCAGCTCGGCGAGCATGCGGCGCAGCGCCGCCCGCGCCTGCCCGGATTTGACCTCAACGCGAATCATGGTCTATGCTCGCGGCATCCAGCCGGCGGGCGACTTCCGGAAAGGCGTCCGGTAGGGCGTACCCCGCAAGGGATCGCTGATGGTGGAACGGCCGCCCACCCGTCCGCCGGCTCACTTTCTTACCTCCCCGCGAATCACCGCATACCGGTTTGGATTCATCAACGCATCTGCTCCCAGCTTGAACACCGTGCGCACCGACGCCAGCGACTGCTTCGTCGGCTTGTGCCAGAAGTCCGGATTCACGACGATCTTGCCCTTGCGGCCGTCGGCGGCCGGGAAGACATAGAGCAGGTTGCCCGTTTCGCGGTCAAAGAGCACGGCCTCGGGCGCGTTCAGATACTCGGCCAGCGCACGCCATTCCTCGGGCGAGAGCGCGTCGCCGGCCTGTTCGTGCCGCCGCGCCTTCTTGCCCACGAGCAGTCTGTCCTCGATGGTGAGATCGGCCCGCGCCGGCGGGCGTCCCTGCGCATCGAGGAAGGCCATGTCCTCAAGGCTCATCGCCCCCAGCATGGCCATCCGGCCGCGCGGCACCGGGTCGGCCAGCACCTCGTCCACGAACCCGCGCCAAGCTTCGCGCAACGCCGGCGTGGAGGCCGCCAGCCAGTCGCTCACCAGGCGGGCCGGCAAGCGCCCCAGCTTCGGCGCCAGCGCCGAAACGCGATCCGCCACCGACGCGCCGGGCGCATAGCCCCAGCCCTTGTCGATGCCGACAGGCTCGCCGGTCTTCGCGTCGATGGCATCCCAACCGTCCGGCGGTTGCTTGTCCGGATCCGCGCCGAGCCGGCGGGCGCGCTCGGGGTTGTTCGTTCCGATGACATAGCAATGGCAGAGCCAGCCGTTGGGCGGGTAGTGCGTGCGCCAGAAGGGGTGATCCGGCGGCAGCGTCAGCCCGCTCCACGCCACGTGTTGCGGGCGGGGATGGCGGACGCTGTCGTTGTGGCGATAGATCCAGTAACGAAAGCCGGCGGCCTTCAGCTGCGCGAACCGGCCGGCGTTGTAGCTGGTGAGCAAGTTGGTCTGGTAGATAATGCGCGTGCGCCAGGCCCGCCCCTTCGCGGAGCCCTCGCCGGTCCAGCCATGCCAGTCGTGCTTCTTGACCGCCGCCTCGAAATCCTTGCGGAAGGCTTCCAGCCCCGCGCCCTCGGAAATTGCCCGATCCACCGCCGCGGCGAGATCGGCCAGCAGGTCGGCCTTGGCCGCGCCGGCCACCATAAAGGCCGAATCGTGCGCCGACTTCCAGAGATCATCCCAACGGGCGGTGGGGACCAGATTCCCCAGCTTGGCCCGGAAGAACGCAATCTGCCCGGCAAACGGCAGCCGCGCGCGATCCAGCGTGGCCCGGCCGCTCAGCTCACCGCGCGCCATCGGAGCCTTCCAGCGCGTCCACCCGGCCGGCCAGGTGCGCAGCCATCCGCGCCTGGGCGATGACATCCGCCAGGCCCGAGTGATCGAGCGCCGGCCAGGCCTCCAGCACCATCGCGCGCAGCTCCTCCAGCGACTGCGCGGCATCCATCATCTGGAGCAACTGTTCCAGCCAACCCTGCACGTATTGCTCGCCCTCGCGCGCCAGCCGGTCGGCCTGGATTTCGGCGGGGTGCGGCTGCTCCGCGCCCGGCTGCTGGGCGTTGGCCGCCGGCGCGGCATCCGGCGCGGCCGGCCCGGACATGCCCGGCGCGGCGGTGAGCACGTCCTCGCCCGGCTTTGGCTCCGGAATGCCGAACTTTTCGTACAGCCAACTCTTCGGCACCGGCAGCCCGAGCCGTGCCAGGCGCTCGATGTTCCCGGCGAGCGCGCCGAGATCCTCGGCCTCCTCGATGACGATCCGCACCTCGGGGTAGCGATCCACCGGTCCCATGTTCAGATCCACGATCGGGCGCACGAGATCGCGGGTCAGCGTGGCGGCCAGCTGGCGGGCGTCGGCCTCGATGAGGTCCTCGCGCACCTCGGCATGCAGGTTCGCCTGGCCGGAGCCGAGGCCGTGGCTCATCGCGTCCGAGCTGCTGGTCTGGCCCAGCACGGCCTTGGACATCTGCTCGTCGCACCAGCGCGCCAGGCGCTCGTAGAGATCGATGCTGCCGGACTTGCCGCCGGCCTCGATGAACTCGACCAGCATCTGCTCCGGGATGATGCAGGAGGCGTCCGTGCCCAGGTTGGCCACGGCGGAGAGCAGGATGTCCTTTTCCTTCTCGCTGGCAGTGGTCGGATACTTGCCGACGCGCAGCGGCTGGCCATAGACCTCGGCGAACGTGACCCAGTCCTTGATGTCGTAGTTCTTGAACAGGTACATCCATGCGCAGGGGCGCAGGATGCCGCCGCGCACGGGCAGGCCAGCCTTGGCCTTGTGCACGTGCGCGACGTACTTGAACGGCGTCAGTGGCCGGCCCTCGACGTGTTCGGTATCGCGCAACCGGATTTCGGAGAGCGAGTCCAGATCGAACCGGAACCACTTGGGGTCGCGCCAGCGCAGATCGCGCACCACGGCCTCGCCGCGCGCGATTTCCCAGATGATCTCGGAGACCGACCAGCCCTTGCCGATGGCGTCCAGGATATCCAGCACCTTTTCGGGCATGGACGGGATCGCGGCCATCATCTCGCCAGCCAGCTCGGCCGCCTTCTTTTCGCGCCGGTTCGCGCCATCCGGCGCCTCGACGCGGATTTCCAGCCCGGCCACCGCGCGACGACGCATGCCGAGCACGCTGGAAAGGTGTGCGTCCTTCTCCTCCATGTCCTCGAACAGCTCGCACTGCGCATATGGATCGCCGTCGTCCGCCAACCGGAGGATTTCGGCCAGGCGCCAGGGCGTCAGTCCCTCTGAGGGATGCCCTGAAAACGGCTGTCGAACCGAGCGCAACGAAGGCGCGGATTCCTCTTTCCGGAGGCTGGAAAGCTCCACCTTCCGGCCCCGGGCGTCATACAGCACGGTCATGTCCTGCCTCCTTCGTTTCTAACACGGGTGATCTGTGTGGTAATACGGGGTTTGCGCCTCGGACGGGGATTGGGTGCCGGGAACATGCAAACGGCGCTCAGAATCGATTTCATGGCCTCACCACGCTCCGGCCCGGAAACGGCCGGCACGGACATCATCCGCATGATCCGGCCGCAGTGGGTCGCGCGCGTCCGGATCGCGCGGGATGCCGCGGTATTCGATGGGCATCACATCCTGCTGGCTGGCCGCATAGGCCAGCGCGAGCGCAATGGCCGAGTCGCCATGCCGCTGCCCTTTCTTGTCCGTCTTGCCCTCCGGCACGCGCGGCACGCCGCGCACCAGCCGGATGGCGCGATGATCCTCCAGCACGTCATCGTGTCGCGGGATCTCGATCAGGCGATCCTCGAAGGCGGCCTTGTACTTCGGCATGTTCTCGCGATACCAGGTCTCGGTGAACTTCACCTGCTCGATGATGGAGCCGTATCTGTCGGCCGCCGATTCGGCGATATAGGAGCCATTGCCTCCGGCATCAATCGCGCCGGCATGCAGGCGAGGCAACGCGTCAACCAGGGCAAAGAGAACCTGCTCCTGTTGCTTGTGGGGCACGTTGTGCATTTCGACCAGGCAGGGCGCGCGACGCCCCAATGTCTCGCCAATCTCCATCGGCGCGATGCAGCTCATGTCGCCGGAACGCGCGAAGTCCATGCCGAAGGCATGCCGGCGTCTGGCATCGAACAAGGCAAACAGTGGCCGCAACACGTCCCCGATCCAGTCGTCCATCTCGGCGCGGCGCACTGGCTCCGGCGCCATGTTGAAGCTGCGCGAGCCCTCGAATCGCACCACCGGCGCCTCGCGCATGCAGGCTTCCACGAGCGCGCGGGGCAGGTACGCGCCGCCGCCGTAGCGCGGCACGCAGAAAAGCTCCTCGTCCTCATTCGGGCGATAGCGGCGGATCAGCGCCTCGCGCCACTCGGCCTCGGCCTCGGGCGACCACTCGCGCTTCGTCACCTCGCAGATGCGACGATAAAGCCCGTCTCTCAAGGCATCATCAAGGGTGACGCGATGCAGGCTGTAATCGTAGCGGCCGGCGCGCACGTCGTTGATGAGCATGTTGAATGGATTCTCCTCGCCGTTGTGCGTGCTGATGATGTGCACGGAGCCGCCCCACATGGTCATGGCCATCGCAGCTTTCAGAAGCTCCTCGATGTCATCCACGAACGCGGCCTCGTCAATGATCAACCGCTCGCCCGGGCGCCCCTTGGAGCGCAGGTTGCGAGGATTCGAGCTGAAGGTCTGGATGGAGTGGCCGGATGCGAAATTGATGCGATAGATCAGGATGTCGCGATCCGGGTTCCGGGGATCCGGCATCACGCTTTCGCCGATCTCGCCCGCGCCCGCGTCGAAGGCGCGCGCCCAGGTGGCGCAATCGTTGATGAATCCGGCGGTCATCTCCTTGTCGTAGGAGATGTAATAGACGTTCGCTCCGGCCTCGGCGGAGGCATGCAGCACGGCGTCCGCCGCCTCGGCATAGGATAAACCGATGCGCCGGCTCTTCTCGATAATCTTGACCGGCGCATGGTCCTTCACCCATCGCTGCTGGTAGGACAACAGCACGGCAGCTGTCATCCGGTCAGCTCCTGCATGATGGCGGCGCGCATGGCCGCGATGCCCTCGGCGGACAGGCCGGCACGCTTCGCCTCCGCTTCCACGGCCTCGCCGGCCTGCTCGGCGGCAAGGCGGCGCTCCTCCCCCCGAATCGTGCGCTCGCGCTCCTCGTTGAGGCTCGCGGCGCGCTCCAGGCGCATGATCGTGGCGCTCATGTCCTTCAGAAACTCGGCGTCCACCTCGACCTTGCCGTCCACCACGTCCTGCGTCAGCGCGAACGCCAGTCCCTGGAGCTGGGCGTTCAGCACCCGGCCCAGCTCGCCCAGGCCCTTCGCGCCCATTTGCCGCTGCCAGCCCTCTTGGAGCATCTTCATCGCCCGCACGCGCTCGCCGAGCTTCTCCAGCTTCTTGCCCTCGCGGTGGATGGCGCTTCGGGAGATGGTCATTTCCAGCCCGCGCGCTTCCAGCTCGGCGTTCAGCCAGGCCTCCAGGCCGTCGTAGTCGGCGAAGCCGTTGGCGAGGATGCGCCGGTTCAGCTCGTCGCGCAGCTCCTGGGGCAGGCGGGAGATCTTGGACGGCGGCGCCATCAGTCTCCGCTCCCCGCGCCGATGGCCTTGCGCCACTTGCAGTCGGCGCATCTGGCATCATCCTTCTTGTTCTCATAACCGCAAAACCCTTGCCGGAACGGCAAAGGCGGATTCGGTCGGTTCACGCAACCGTATTTCCGCATGTCATTCTCCCGGCCGGGGCCGGCGAACGCCCTCGATGAGAATCCGGCCGGCGGAGACATCCACGCCCCTGGCGGTGATGGTGGCCACGACGGCGGATCCCGCCTCGCCCAGCGTGACCAGCTCCCGGCCCGCCAGCCAGTCGAGGTCGGCCCGTACGGCATCCAGGGCCACGTCGTGCCCGAACTCGGCCAGCAGGCCGCGCAGCACGATATCCGACAGCGAGTAGTCCGGCTCCTCGGCCAGCGCCCGCAGCATGATCAGGCGCCGATCCGCGCGCTTGATATCCACCAGACTCATGCCTTGCCTCCCTTGTTCATCAGGTGCTCCTGGATCAGCGTCAGCTGGTGCTTGACGGCCCGGAACTCGCCGGACATCTCGGCGAAGGACTCGCCGATGTCCTTCAGGCGGTTGTAGATCGGCGCGAGATCGGCATGGCCGATGGCCTGCACAAGGCGCGAATCCATCGCGGCGATCGTTTGCCGGAGCTGCGTCAACTCACGGCTGTGCTTCTCCTCCAGGCGCTCGATGCGATCCACGGTGGCCTTGTCCTTGTTCGAGCGCCAGACATAGAGCCAGAGCGCCACGTTGAAACAGAAGACGATGACCTCGAACCAGAACTTGGCGGCATCGTAGTTCATGGCCGCGCCTCCAAAGCCGCCTGGCAATCCACGCAACGGGTTGCGTCCGGCCGCGCCCGCAGCCGGCCGGCCGGGATCGGCGCGCCGCAGTCGGCGCAGATCACGCGCCCGTTCTCGATCACCTGCTCGCCGACAGCCATCGTCCGCCGGGCCGCCTCGATGGCCCGCGTGCGGTGCGCCTCCTCCCGCGCCTGCGCCATGTCAGCGATGTCAGCCACGTTTCACCCACGCATCGGCGATCATCGGAGCCACCTTCTCGACCGAACGCCCGACCACGTAACCACCGATGCCGATCTTCAGCAGACCGAACAACTCGGTGACGACGGCCTCCGTCATATTCGGCGGCGTGATGCCGAACCAGTACAGACCCAGCAGCACGCCAAACCACAGCATCATCAGCGGCCGCCAGTTGCGCTGGAGCCAGCTGTGCCCAGTGGCCTCGGCCAAAACCAGCTTTGTCCGGCTTTCGAGCAGGGCGCGCACATACTCGTCGACACGGGCGGCCGCCGCGTCCACGATCCTCTCGACCTCAACGGCCAGCTCGTTGCGCTTGTCCTTGTCCTCAATGAACTTGCCGACCAGCTCCGTCAGCGGCGAGGCAAGGCCCTTGATCAGATCCATCAGCATGTCGAACTCTCCATGCAAGCGTGCAGCATCACAGCACCTTCCGAACGGCGTTCAGTTTCTCCTCCGCCGTGCCGATGGCGCGCATCGCCTCGCGCATCACCCGCGCCTTCCACTTGCCCCCAACGAAGAAACCGGCGACGAAGGAACCCACCAGCAACAAAGCAATCAACCAACCCATTTTCTTCCTCCTGTCATGCAAACATCCGGACAAACCGCCAAACGATGAACAGCTCGCCCGTCAGCACCGCCAGCGCCACGGACACACCCACCGCCCATGACTGCCAGTGCAGACCCGCCACCGCGTCCAGCACGGCCGCCGGCGCCAGCGCCTGAATCAGCAGCCCGAGCATCAGGCCACCCCCTCGAAATCGCCGACGCGACGCAGCCAGCCGGCCAGGTATTCCGGCCGATGCAGGGAGCGGTAGAAACTGATGGCGCGATACTGGAAGGCGCGCAGCAGGTCGGCGCGATCGCACGCCGCGATGGCGGCCCGCGTTTCGGGGCCGATGACGCCGTCCACGACCACGGCGTGACCGCACTCGGCCAGCGCCTTCTGGAGCAGCCGGTGAGCCCGTGGCGCGCCCATGTTGATGGCGAGATCGAACAGCTTGATGGCCAGCATCTCGCCGCCTGCCCGGGCAAGTGCGCCGTAGTCGTATTTGTCCCACCACTCGCGGCGGTAGATCTCTGCCGCCCGCTCGCGGGTGAGCGCGCGGATGTCGTCCGCGTCCACGTCGCCGTCGCCGTCCACGTCGCCGTCGGGCAGGCCCCGCAGGAAGCGCAGCGACACGCCGAACTTCGTCGCGCCGCCCGCGTCGCGCGGATCGTCCACGAAGCCGCCCTCGTGCCGCAGCACGAGATCAAGCGCGCGATCGAACAGGGATTGCGATTCGTCCATCTCCGCCTCCCGTGGAGGGAGCCCGGACAAGCCGGGCTCCACAAGCACCCACGAGGCGGACTATGATTTGCTTGGAAAACAAAACCGCCGGAAGGTGTTCCGGCGGTGGAGGATCAATTACAGGAACAGCATTGTTCGGTAGAAGCGGTAACCGGCCACCGCAACTTCAACAACCGCCATGCCAAGGGCGAAAACCGAGCCGGTGAACCACCAGACCTCGCTTGCCGCGGCAAACACACTGACCAATGCCATTACTCCAGCCACGAACAACGCGGCACTCGATGCAAAAATGGTGTTCACCAGCACCTGGAACTGTCCGGTCTTCGTCATGTTTTCGAGCAGAGGACGATGGCGAACCGCTACCAGAACGGACAGCGAAGCCAATGCAAATCCGAACATGGTGAACGAAATGGTTGCAAGCATTCCGGCCACTGAACGCAAATCGCCAGCTTGCCAACTGGAAAACTGTGGCCATGCCAGCCATGTCAGCATCGCTGACACGACAGCGCCAATCAGCAACCTCTTAGTTTCCGAGAATTGCACGCAATTCATCCCCGTGATCCCCACGGGCCCGCTCCAATGCGATGAACATGGATTGCTCATCCGGATACCTCCCATTCATCGCGACATCTTGCCGTGATTTTAGACGATCAGCCACAAAGTCGACGAGGTCAAGGCCACCTTGCTCATCCTCGAATTGGACTTTTGCCTTTTGGGCAGAGCCGGAATCAATCAGATCCAGAATCGCTTCACGAAGAGGATCCAAGAACCTCCGCGCAGGGTCGCGAGATCGGCCGTCCCCTCTGAGCGAGATGGAAACTGGCATGCCGTTCGATTGAGCGACCAGACTCATCGCGCTCCTGCTGAAGTCTGTAGCGGCAACATTATTTGCATTGGCCGCCGCCGCAACAGTGATATCCAGTTTGCGAATATGCAACTGGCCATTGCGCAGCTTGTTCATTGCATCATGCCGAATCACGGGCAACATCTGGGCCATCCCACCCGATACGTCCGAGAGGTAATCGGCAAACCTCTGGGGTGATGCCGCGTTCCTGTTTGCTTGCCACACCAGCAGTCGCAAGCCTCGGTGGTACTGAAAGTAATTCTTCTCCAACAAACCCTCATCATCGGCCAAATCCAACTCGCGCTCGGGCCGATGTGGGGCGGCCGCATGTGGAATGTCATCATGCCTTATCTTGGCGAACTTCCCCCGGATAACATTTCCATGATTGATGGATTCAATATCCCGAAGCTCGTAATCGAAGCCAGCCACATGAACCACCGGGCAAGGATGGTTGGTTGCAAGATGTGCCAGAACATCCGCAATCGTTTGGAACTCGTCAGACCCATCAAGAATCCCCTGGTAGAATTCGATGGTGAATGTTTTTGTCATGTATTCCTCCTTGGCTTATTGCTGACACCACCGACCGCGATGTCCGCCGTGGTATTCGCGCGCGAGGCCGGCGGCGAGCAGCGCCGCGCCGAGGTCGCCCCTGCCCGGAACCTCCAGCCTGCCCAGCGCCCGGCCGGCATACTTGCCCAGCCGGATATCGGACACCCGGACGAGCGGTGCGCCTGCCAGGAACCGCCGGGTGAAGTCGGCGGCCTTGCGGCCCAAGCGCTTCTCGCACTCTGGCGCGCGGTGCGTTTCCGGCGTGTTCACGCCGGCGAGCCTCAGCTTGATTTTCCGCGTCAGCCCCGGCCAGAGATGGACGCGCAGCTCCACCGTGTCGCCGTCGATCACACGCACCACCTCGGCGTTGTAGGGGCCGTAGGTCTCGGCGGCCAGCGCATGGCCCGAGGCGAGGAGCGCCAGCAGCGCGGCGGCCAGAGACGATCTCATGACCGTTCTTGCTCCCAATTCACAACACCTCCAAAAACGGTGAACATTGGCGTTGTAAACATCTTGACAGATATCGCACACCCGCATAATGTCATCATGTTTACAAAGCGCCATGTTGTCGTTTTTGAGGAGGCCGGAATGAATGGGTTGACGCCAGCGGAAATCAAGGCCGCGATGCTGCTGCGCGGGGTTACCCAAGCCAGCATCGCCCGCATGTGCGGATGCGACAGGTCTGTTGTCGCCAACGTGATCGCCGGTCGCCGGCACACCCGCCGGGTGCGCGAGGCCATCGCGGCGGCGCTGGGCGTGCCGCCGGAATCCATCTGGCCGGACGAAGCTTACCGCCGACCCTCCGGGCGAATCAGGAAACCGGAGCCGCGGCCAGGATTCCGCTAGGATATTTGCATGAGCGTGTAGCAGATGCAGCATATCAATTCGGGTTTGGCCTTGCGATACCAGGAACTATGGCGAGCCCTCTAGCCACATCAACTCCTCGCCGCGTCAGCTTCACAGGATTCCCAGCTCCAAAGTCCTCATCATTGCTTTTGATTGTGACCAACCCTTGTTCTTCCAGCCACGCCAAGTCAGCGCGAACGCGATCAAATGATGCGCCGACTCCAGCGTCTGCCAAGACATCGGCTAGTACATCCTCAGAGACACAGTAAGTAGGCGAGACCAGCAGAACCTTCAGAATCACAAGTCGCCGATATTCCTCAATATGTCTTCGGACAGATGCCTCCAGCTCAGCTTGCGAAGGCAGCGGCAGGGATTCACGCTTTTGTTCAGGCAGAGCCATGACGCTTTTCGTTCTTCTGTTTCGCCAGCGCAGTCCCCATTGTCTGAAGGGCTTGCTTGCCCTCTGGCGGGGCGTGGCGGTAGTTATCTAGCAGCGCAGCCTCCTCGCGCGACAGCGCGGGCGCCGGCGCGCGCTCGCCGGTGAGGATATAGAGCACGTCCGCGCCGGCTTCGGCGATTGCGGCCAGGTAGCGCGCATCCGGGTGCCGCTCGCCCTTCTCGTATTTGATCTGAGCCGCCCGGCTCACCCCGGCGACCTCGGCAAAATCGGCTTGGCTATAACCCAAGCGGCGGCGTTCTTCCCGCAGACGCTTGCCTGTTGACATACGTCAACAACCCCTCTTGACATGTTTCCGAATGGCAACTAATGTTCGCGTCATGTTGACAAACGGCGACAAAAAAAGAGGCATGACCCCGGCGGAGATCAAGGCCGCCCTGCTCTTGCGCGGCATCTCGCAGGCCGAGATCGCGGAGGTGATTGGTTGCAGCCGGGATCTCGTGAGCCATGTCATCAACGGCCGCCGCACCACCCGTCGCATCCGCGAGGCGGTGGCCAAGGCGCTGGGGCGGGACGTGGAGGCCATCTGGCCGGATGAGATATACCGCCGGGCCAGCGGGCGCATCGTGAAGCGCGCGGGGTTCAAGCTGTGAGTTGGGCGGACCTTATCCATCGTCATCATCGGCGCGCTCTCATGGTTGCCCGCCAGACGCCGACCCCCGTGATCCGGCGTCTGGGCCGGGAGATCGACCGCCTGGTGGAAACGGGAGCTGCATTCGATACAGCCCGAAAATCATTAGCGCGGGCAGCCTGGCATCCTCGGGCAGCGCATCCGGGAGCGAGCAAATGACCGGTTCGCCGCGCGCCTTGAAGGCGCTGGCAAGCATCAGGAATTGCTTGTGCCGCTCATACAGCACGCGCCACACCTCCGGTGGCAGGTCTTCCCATTCCCGCGCGCCATCGCCGAGCGCGAAACGCTCGATGGCGAAGTCGGCCTGCACTTCCTTCGCCGGGTCATATGGCAGGGATTCAAATGCTTTCAGGTGTGCGCGGAACACGTCGTTCAATGGCCAGAGGATTTCCATGCATTCATCTGGAGACACCGGAACCGGTCTGAGGTCGTCAAGCGACCTTCCCGTCGCCTGTTCGACAAAGCGCCCAAGCAAATCAACAGGCACATCCCACCCCCAAGGAGGAGCACCCATGAGCATTCGACATCTCATCACGCCCGCGATGGTTCGCGCCATCGATCGGCAAGTTGAGCACTGGAAGGCTGACCATCCCGGGAAGGCCATGCTGATGACGCCCGACCAATGCTTCCGGCACTGGCTCGTCACGTTCGAGGAATACTTCCGCAAGGGGCGCGGCCACAAAAGCGCGCAGGACATCCTGAAAGACGCATTCACGCATGAGACGCGCTCTCTGGTTCTGACCGCCACAGAGCGGCTAGAACAGGATCGTCAAGCACCGGCCATGCAAGGATCCCGTTGGACTTCGCCCATGTCACGGCTGTATTCCATGTACGCAGACCAGCGCAGATCGGCGCCAGATGCACCAGTGCCGGAGATTCTTCGCCGAGTAGTGGCCGCAGCGGATGCGTGAAGGGATCCGAGAAGAGATGGCGTCCGTCGCAATCAGTCGGCAGGGGTTCGCGCTCTTGCAGCCATGCATCCATTTTCTCCCAGCGGCTCGACAATCTGGTGATACGTGTGTCTGGCGCATCCCACGCGGACATCGGCCCCTGCATGGCGGCAAGCACATGATGGTTTTTCGCGCCCTCGAAATCCTCCAGCCCCATGCCGCGCGCATCGATGCCGACAGCGGCGGCCGCGTGGATGCCGAGTGTGATTTGCCGCGCGGCGGCCGCCAATGGCCCAAGCTCCGCATGAAACCCGCAATCGGGGCACGTCCAAGTCTCGGGCACGGCAGGGAGCACATGCACTCCGCACATCTCGGTGCGAAAGCATCGCAGACCAACCGAATCAACGAATGGCTTGATCTCCATGCCGACAGCTTAGGCATGGCGCAACCGCGTTGCAATTACAATAACAAGGCGCGTTTCCACGCGGCCCTCGCGGGAGGGGTGGAATGGCGGTGAGAAAGTCCACCCCGGCCACGCTCCAGGAAGCGATCCACCGCCTGGTGCTTTGCGGTGATCTCAAGATCACTGAATTGGCTGACCGCTTGGGCTGGTCGCAATCCAGCCTCTATAGGGCGGCCAATCCTTGTGATGACGCCAATTTTCCGGTTACCCGTCTTATTCCTGCCATGTTGGCGCAGAACGATTTTGGCCCACTACACCACATCGCAAGCCGCTGCGGCTTCGCGCTCTACAAGATCCCGAAGCGCGTGGGGCGGATGAAGCCGGACGAGCTGGCGCGACTTCAGAAGGCGCAGGCCGAGGCGGTGGCGGCGCTGACGAAATTCTTCGACGGCGAACTGGACGCGGGCGCCGCGCGCAAGGCCATTGACGAGGCCATCGGCATGCTGGCGCGCGGACGGCGCGCCGTGGACCACGGAACGAAACAGGAGGAGCTGGGGTTGTGATTGAACTCAAAATCCGATCCGTCGATTCAAGCAGCCTGAGCCGGGAACAGATGGAGCGGATCGCGGACGCTTTGAAGCCGCTGTTCAGCTCGAACGAATCACCATTTGAGCGCGAGCAACACCGGCGAGCAGGTCTCTGGCCTCTTCGAATTCTTCGGAGGTTGCGACGCCGCATTTTTCAAGGGTGGAAAGAGTCGTCTGCAATTTCTGCACGAGATCGGGCGGACTGTCGATCGAAAGGAGGAGGGAAATGAGCACAAGCCGGCAAGAAGTATCAGACATGGTGGATGCCTCCGTGAACGTGGATGGCGGCAATACTGCCAGACCATCCCGGCAGATTCTGCGCTTCTGCCAGCTCATCGAGCTGCTGGCCGGGCACGAATTCGAGCCGCTGCGCAATAGCGAGATTGCCCGGGCGCTGGGGATTTCCGCGCCAGAGGCCACGCGGTTTCTCCGCAACGGCATCGCCGCCGGCTGGGTGGAGAAGACGCCGGACGGGCTCTACCGGCTGGCGCCCCGACGCATCACCAACATCGCCGTCGCCGTGCAGCACGGCATCCAACGCGCGCGCAGCAAGTTTGACGACCAGGCAACCAACTACACGAGGAGCATCTACTGATGAGCAACATCAAGGACATCGACCCGATTGAACAAGCCGACGCCGAGCGCATCGCCGGGCAGGCCGAGGACATCGTTGCCAGGGCTGATGCAGAGCGGATACAGGACGCTGCTCGTGGAGCGTTGCTCGACCGGCTGACCGGAGACCTGCCGGACGATCCGAAGGCGCTGTGGATGCTCGCCGAGCACGCGATGACGCAGGCATGCGTCTCGATGATCGAAGTGGGCCGCGCGTTCATCAAGCTCAAGGAAAGCCTGCCGCATGGCGAGTTCGAGGAGGGCCTGAGCGAGCGTGGCATCCCGGCGCGAACCGCACAGCGCCTGATGCTTGCCGCGCGCAAGTTTTCGGATCGCTCCGATCGGCTGCTGAAGCTGGGCCGGAGCAAGCTCTACGCCATCGCCGAAATGCTGGACGACGAATCGCTGGACAAGCTGGAGGCCGGCGAGGACGTGCTGGGGCTGACGCTGGACGAGGCCGAGCGGATGACCGCCCGCGACCTGCGCGAGCGGCTCCGGAAGATGGAAGCCGACGTGGAGGTGAAGGAAAAGCTGCTGGCCGAGAAGAACCAGCACATCGACGACCTGGCCACCGAGCTGGAGCGGCTGAAGGGCGGTGTTCCGGAGGTGGCGACGCCAGGCGTTCTGGCCGAGATCGAGCGCGAGAAGCTGGATGCCGTGGCCGGCATGATGCAGCTCAAGGCCCGCATCATGGACATGGAGCGCCGGGACGGCGTGGAGCGCGCGGAATGGTTCGCGCTGCGCGCCGCCGTGGAGACCTTGCGCGACGAAGTGGCCATGATGCTTTCGGCCGTGTATGCCACGGGCCAAGAGCACCAGTTCGCGCAGACGATGGCCTCGATGGCTTCTGACGCGGAAATCGATCTGGCGGCATTGCCGGGCGCGCCGACGGACATCCAGTAATGCGCGAGGAGATACTGGCCGAGGCCGCGCGAGCCCTGGAATTCACGCCCTACCGGGAGCGTGGCGAGATCGCCCGGCATTTTGCCGAGCGGCTTGGCATCAGCGTTCCGACGCTGTATCGCTGGCTGAAAAAGGAGGGGCTTTACAAGACAGGCCGCAAGCGCCGCGAAGATGCCGGGCGCATTCGCCTGGATGGTATCACAGAGGATGACATCAAGCGTGTGGCTGCGTTGATGTTCACCAGCCATCGGATGACCGGGCGCATCGTGATGCCAGCCGATGTCGCCATCGAAATTGCCGAGGCCAATGGCCTCATCCCGAGGGGTGTGCTCAAGCCTTCGACACTGAACCGGCACCTGCGCAGGATGCAGGCCGACAAGCGCGCCCTGCTGGCCCAGGAGCCGCATGTCAATCTCAAATCGTCGCACCCAAATCATACACATCAGCTCGACTATTCCGTTGGCATTCAATGGTACCTGGATCGAAAGGGTCTTGGAGAGCGCGACATGGTTCGCGGCGCTTACAAGAACAAGCCGGATCAACTGGCCGACGCGGTGGAACGGGGCAAGCCAAAGCTGATCCGTGCCGTGCTCACTGATCATTTCTCTGGCACGATTTACCTGAGGTATTACTACGAGCCGGGCGAAAGCGCGCGCATGGCCATCGATTTCCTGGCCCACGCCTGGCGACGGAAGGACAACGGCAACCCGTTCCACGGCGTTCCGAAAATCCTGATGGTGGACAAGGCCGGCGCCCACCGGGATCAGGGGTTCCTGGAATTCTGCGACGCCTTGGGCGTGAGGATCGAGGATCACAGGGCCGGCAAGGCGAATGCCAATGGCCAGGTCGAGGCCACCCAGAGGATCATCGAAACGCGGATTGAGTCCAAGTTGCGCGTCAGTCCAGCACGCACCATCGAGGAGCTGAACGAGCTGGCCGAGCTTGAATGCATCAAGCTCAACTCCGAACGCATCCTGGAACGCACCGGCATGACCCGGTTTGGGCTGTGGCAGACCATCCGCAAGGAAGATCTGAGGGAAATCCGGGCGACGCACCGGCAGTTGCTCGACCTAGCCAATCGGAAGTCTCGCAAGACGCCCGTTCGCGGCGACTACTCCATCCGATTCGAGGGCAAGCAATACCGCTTGTATGACGTAGTTCCTGGCGTGCATACGCGCATGAAAGTCGAGGTGCGGCGCAACGTGTTTGCCGATGATGTCGTACAGGTTCGGGTATCTCCGGACGAGCCGTGGATCGAGGTGCGCGCCGTGGAGCGCCTGCCCGGAATCCAGGGCGGGTTTGCCGCCGACGCCATCCCCATCGGCGAGGAGTGGGCACAAGCGCCCCATACGGATGCGATGCGTCACGCCCGCGAATTCACCCGCATGGCCTACGGCGCCGATAGCGACCGCGAGGCTGAAAATGCCCGCAAGCGCCGCGACAAGCCCTTTGCCGGCGTCGATGCTTTCAAGGCTGCGAAGGAATACACCCCGCCGGCCTACATGAACCGGCCGGGCACCGAGCTGCCGATCGCGGCGGCGCCGGCCGAGGCCGCGCCGATCCCCATCACGAAGGCGCTGATCCGCATCGCCCAGCGCCTGGGCCGGCCGCTGGCGACCGAAGAGAACCAAAAAATCAGAACCGAATACGCGAACGGCATGACCGAGGCCGAGATCGAGGCCTGGGTGAACCGGCGCGTGACCAAGGACCGCCTGCGCGCGGTCTGAACAAAGGAGGACGTATGCAATGCACCCACAACGCAAGCCATCCGTTCACCCGGGAGGCATCTCCTGGACGAACCTGGGGGATCGACTGATGCCGATTCGCCTGAAGCTGACCCTGCACAAGCATGGCATCGAGGCCGCCGAGCTGGCCCGCGCCGTCATCAACAAGCATGGCGACCCGGTGAGCCGGGCATCCATCTACCAGTGCTGCAACCGGGGCCTGATCCCCGAGGCGCGCTGCCCGGACTTCCGAGACCAGGTGGAAGCGTTCCTGCGCGAGCGGGGCGTGCCCGAGCCGGAGATCGCCACGATCTGGGAGTTCGTGCCGGAGGGCACGGTGGTTCCCATTCACAAGCGGCTGCGCAAGGCCGAGCGCCGGCGCGCCGATGACCCCATTTCCGAAACCCTGAAGGAGGCCGAGATGCTGACACCCACGACGATGAAACATTTCAAGCTGTTCCGGAACCCGTTCCTGGACGACGTGCAGGACGACCGGGACGTGTTCATGAGCCAGAGCCACACCTACGCCCACGCGGCGATGATGGACGCGGCGCGCAACGGCGGCTTCGTGGCCGTGGTTGGCGAGTGCGGAGCCGGCAAGTCCATCATGCGCCGGAAGCTCATCGCCGACCTGAACGCCGAGGGCGATGTGCGCGTGGTGCTGCCGCAGACAATCAATAAGGGGCAGCTGACCAGTGATCACATCCTCGACGCCATCATCATGGATATGGATCCGGATGCGCGCATCCGCCGCACGCGCGAGGCCAAGGCGCGCCAGGTGCAGCGCATGCTGCTGGAGAGCAGCCGCGCCGGCATGCGGCACGTGCTGGTCATCGAGGAGGCGCACGATCTGAGTGTGCCGACCATGAAGCAGCTCAAGCGGCTGTGGGAGATCGAGGACGGCTACCGCAAGGTGCTGGGCATCGTGCTGGTGGGCCAGCAGGAGCTGGCCGCGCGGCTGAATCGCCAGACACATCCGGAGATGCGGGAGGTGATCCTGCGCTGCCTCATCGCGACGCTGGACCCGCTCGGCCGGGACGAGTGCGACGGCTACATCCGGCTGAAGTTCGAGCGCGTGGGCAAGCGGGTGGACGAGGTGCTGGCCGATGGCTGCGTGGATGCCGTGATGGCCAGGCTCACCACCCGCCAGGGCTGGAGCGCCGTCTATCCCCTCTACATCAACAACCTGCTGGCCAAGGCGCTGAACCAGGCGGCGCAGATCGGCGCGCCGATGGTGACGCCCGAGATCATCGAGGCGGTGTGACATGGCGACGGAGAAGATCGGACGCTGCGACCTGTGCGGGGTGGTGGATCACCACCTGGTGGACGGCGAGTGCGCGAGCTGCCGCGACGGGCGGCTCGCGCTGACGCCCACCACCGTTCCGAACCGGGCCAGCGCGCGAATGCTGGCATCCATTTACAGGCGGTTGACTGGCGGATGCGACCTGCGCGGGCGCGTGCGGGTGGCCCGGGACGCCGCCGGCAACCCGACCATCCGAATCGCGCCCGAAGGGAGGCAGGCATGAACATCTGGCTTGGACTGACGCTGACGCTGCTCGCCGTGGTGAGCGCCTGGAGCGCCTGGACGCTGTTCACCTGGCGGGG
>JALVTX010000172.1 GCA_027035825.1 Mariprofundaceae bacterium | reverse complement strand
GCCTCGCAGTATTTCGTGCCCTTCGTGGTGGTGCTGAGCCTGATCGCGGTCATCTACATCTCGCTGGTGGCCATGATGCAGGAGGACATGAAGCGGCTCATCGCCTATTCGTCCATCGCCCACATGGGCTTCGTGACGCTGGGCACGTTCATGTTCACGCAGCAGGCGCTGGAGGGCGCGATCTACGGCATGATCTCGCACGGCTTCGTGGCGGCGGCGCTGTTCCTTTGCGTCGGCGTGCTCTACGACCGGCTGCACACGCGCGAGATCGCGGCATACGGCGGCGTGGCCAACGTGATGCCGGTGTTCGCGGCGGTGATGATGGTCTTCTGCATGGCCAACGTGGCGCTGCCGGGCGCGTCCGCCTTCGTGGCCGAGATCATGGTGCTGGTGGGCACGTTCTCGGCCGACCAGCATCACGTGTTCACGTTCTCCACCAAGTGGGCGGCGGTGCTGGCGGCGACCAGCGTCGTGCTTTCGGCTTGCTACACGCTGTGGATGTACAAGCGCGTCATCATGGGCGACCTGGTCAAGGACAGCATCAAGGGCCTGAAGGACATGACGGCGCGCGAGTTCGGCTTCTTCGCGCCGCTGATCGCGCTGGTGGTGTGGCTGGGCTTCTATCCCGTGCCGGTGCTGGACGTGATGCATGCATCCGTCTCGCACCTGATCGCGCAGGCCACGACGACAAAGCTGGATGCGGCGCAGGCGCTGGCGCAGGCCGCGCGGACGCTGCCATGAGGAGCGCGCGATGGCTGCCTACCACGCGGATGACATGCTCGCCTGGATGCTGGGCGATGCCGGCCGAGGTGCTGTGATGACGACGTTTCCGATGCCGAACATTGCGCCGCTGATTCCCGAGATGGTCGTGGCGGCGGCGGCCATGGCGATTCTGCTGTGGGACTTGTTCCTGCCGCGCGAGCGCAAGCACTGGAGCGCCTGGGCGGCGATGATCACCTGCGCCGGGGCGCTGGCGCTGACCCTGAAGCTGGCCGCCGGCGGCCCCGCGCAGGCGTTCTATGGCTACTTCACGCTCGATGCGTTCGCGGTCTATGCCAAGCTGCTCATCTACGGCGGCACGATCCTGGCCGTGGTGCTGAGCATGGACTACATGAAGGGCGAGCCGCACACGGGCGAGTATTACTCGCTGCTGCTGTTTGGCACGCTGGGCATGACGCTGATGGCCTCGGCGCCGAACTTCGTCACCATGTATCTGGGGCTGGAGCTGATGGCGCTGTGCACCTACGTGCTGGTGGGCTACCAGCGCGACGTGCTGCGCTCCTCGGAGGCGGCGCTGAAGTATTTCATCCTGGGTTCGCTGGCCTCGGGCGTGCTGCTCTATGGCATCAGCTTCGTCTATGGCGTCAGCGGCTCGTTCGATTTCGCGGCCGCCGGCCAGGCCATCGCCCACGCCGGGCCGGACGCGCGGCTGGCGGTGATGCTGGCCCTGGTGTTCCTGCTGGCGGGGCTGTGCTTCAAGGTGTCGGTGGCGCCGTTCCACATGTGGACGCCGGACGCCTACGAGGGCGCGCCGACGCCGATCACGGCCTTCATGTCCATTGGCCCGAAGGTGGCGGGACTGGTGGTGTTCATCCGCGTGCTGGATGACGTGCTGCCCGGCCTGAAGGCAGACTACACGACCATCCTCTCGTGGCTGGCGGTGCTGACGATGGCCGTGGGCAACCTGGCCGCCATCGGCCAGCGCAACATCAAGCGCATGCTGGCCTATTCCACCATCGGCCACATCGGTTTCGTGATGCTGGGCCTGATCGCCGCCAATGCCGACGGCTACGCCGGCGTGCTGGTGTATCTCACCGTCTATCTGTTCATGAACATGGGCGCGTTCGCCATCATCATCCTGATGCGTCGCGAGGGCATCCAGGGCGAGCTGCTGGACGACTTCGCCGGCCTGGGCCGCGTGCGCCCGGGCTATGCGCTGGCGATGACGCTGTTCCTGTTCTCGCTGGCGGGCATCCCGTTCCTGGGCGGCTTTTGGGCCAAGTACGTGGTGTTCATCGCCGCCGTCGAGGCCGGGCACTTGTACCTGGCGTTGATCGCGCTGCTGTTCTCGGCCGTGGGCGCGTTCTATTACATCCGCGTGGTCAAGTACATCTACTTCGACGAGGAGCGCGTGGCGTTCAACTTCATCGAGAACCCGTTGATGCAGGCCACGGTGGCGGTCACCGCCATCGCCGTGGTGGCCCTGGGGCTCTTCCCCGGCCCGATGATCGCCATCTGCAAGTCCGCCATCGCCGGGGTGATCTGAGAGCAACTTGCGAGCGATGGCAGTCTCGCTATTATTCCTTCCGCCTGTTGGCGAAAATGAGATGAGGAGGAGAAGAATGAAGAGATTTGCGGCGATGATCTGCATGGCGCTTCTTGTTACGGGCTGCGCAAGCTCTGGCAACAAGGTGTTGAAGAATGAGACGGCCAAGAGCGTCGCAGCCAAGATCGAGAAAGGGCGTTCGACGAAGGACGATGTGCGGGCCATGTTTGGCGATCCGATGACGACATCCTTTACCGACAGCGGCAATGAGATTTGGAAGTATGAATTTACGAAGACGCACGCGAAGGCCACCAACTTCATTCCTTTCGTGAGCCTCTTCAAGTCTGGCGCCAAAGGGAAGAAGAAGGAGCTCGTGGTGTTCTTTGACAAGAATGGCGTGGTGAAAAACTATTCCATGTCCACGTCGGACGTGGATATGGATACAAGTCTATTCCAGTGAACGGTTGAGCGTTTTGCGAGGGGCCGGCGAATGCGCCGGCTCTTCTGTTAGATAGCGCTTGCATTGGCCGGCGCATCTGAGTATAAATCGCGCCCTTTCAGAAGATACGGGAGAAAGCGACGTGAAAGCAGGCATCCATCCGGAATACAAACCCGCCAAGGTCACATGCACCTGCGGCAACACCTTCGAGACGCGCTCGACCAAGGGCGACATCCATGTCGAGATCTGCTCGGCCTGCCACCCGTTCTACACGGGCAAGCAGAAGATCGTGGACACCGAGGGCCGCGTGGAGCGCTTCTATCGCAAGTACGGCAAGCCCGGCAAGGCTGCCTGAGGGAGTCGGACACATGTATGCAGTGATTCAGACCGGTGGCAAGCAGTATCGCGTCCAGGAGGGCGACGTGCTGCGCGTGGAGAAGCTGGACGTCGAGGCCGGCGGCAAGGTGAAGTTCGACAACGTGCTGCTCGTCGGCGAGGGCGCGAAGATCAAGGCCGGCGCGGATGCCGCAGGGGCCAGCGTCACCGCCGAGGTGACGGCGCAGGGCCTGGGCAAGAAGGTGGAAATCTTCAAGAAGCGTCGCCGCAAGCACTCGAAGCGTACGCTGGGCCACCGCCAGCCGTTCACCGAGGTGCGCATCGTCAAGATCGGCGCCGGCCGCGCGGCGGCGAAGAAGAAGGCCGAGCCCAAGGAAGAGAAGGAGTAAGCCATGGCACACAAGAAAGCAGGCGGTTCGTCCAAGAACGGGCGCGATTCCCATTCCAAGCGCCTCGGCGTGAAGAAGTTCGGCGGCGAGGCCGTGCGCGCCGGCAACATCCTGGTGCGCCAGCGCGGCACCAAGATTCGCCCGGGCGAGAACGTGGGCTGCGGCCGCGACTACACCCTGTTCGCGCTGATTGACGGCAAGGTGGAGTATTACAAGAAGGCGGGCCGCACCACGGTGCGCGTGACCGCGTAGACGCCGTTTTTTTTCGGCTTGTCGGGGCGCGATGCATCGCGCCCCGTTTCTTTTGCCCCCCAAGGGATTGGAGTAGCGTTTCACCATGCGGTTCATTGACGAAGTGACGATAGACGTGCGCGCGGGCCACGGCGGCGCGGGCTGCGTCTCGTTCCGGCGGGAGAAGTACATCCCCAAGGGCGGCCCCGACGGTGGCAACGGCGGCCGCGGCGGGCATGTCATCCTGGTGGCCAGCACGCGCAAGAACACGCTCCAGGAGCTGTATCTCCGCAAGCACCTGTACGCGCAGAACGGCCAGCCCGGCATGGGCAGGGACCGGCATGGCCGCAACGGCGAGGACATCATCGTCGAGGTGCCGGTGGGCACGGTGGTGAAGAACGAGGGCGGCGAGGTGCTGGCCGACCTGGACGCCGAGGGCGCGCGCTGCATGCTGGCCCGCGGCGGGCGCGGCGGCCTGGGCAATGCCAGCTTCAAGAGCAGCACCAATCAGGCGCCGCGTTATGCCCAGCCTGGCGAGCCCGGCGAGGAAGGGCGGCGCACGCTGGAGTTGAAGGTGATGGCGGACGTGGGCCTCGTGGGCCTGCCCAATGCCGGCAAGTCGTCGCTGCTGGCGCGCATCTCGAACGCGCACCCGAAGGTGGCGGACTATCCGTTCACGACGCTCAAGCCGGTGCTGGGCGAGGTGTTCACCGAGGACGGCGACGGCTTCGTGGTGGCGGACATTCCCGGCCTCATCGAGGGCGCGCACGAGGGCCGCGGCCTGGGCTCGCGCTTTCTGCGCCATGTCGAGCGCACACGGCTGCTGCTGCACCTGGTGGACGCGGCCGACCCGGCCAGGGACATCGAGGCGCAGATGCGCGAGGTGGAGGCCGAGCTGCGCGGCTATGGCGACGCGGTGTGGGGCAAGCCCCGGTTGCTGGTGGTGAACAAGGTGGACGCGCTGACCGACGAGATGCGCGCGGCCGCGCTGGAGGCGGCGCGGGCCACGGGGCTGGAGACCTTTGTCATCTCGGCGGTGACCGGCGAGGGCGTGACCGCGCTGCTGCGCGCGGTGGCGGCGCGGGTGCGCGCGATGCGGGAGGCCGCCGACGTGGGCGAGGCCGCATGATCCGGGGGCGGGGCGACCTGGGCCGGGTGCAGCGGCTGGTGGTCAAGATCGGCAGTTCGCTCTTGGCCGATGCGCGCGCCGGCGTGCGGCAGGAGCGGCTGGATGCGCTGGCGGCCGAGATCGCGTCCCTGCGCGAGCGGGGCATCGAGGCGGCCATCGTTTCCTCCGGCGCGGTGGCGCTGGGCTGCGTGCGGCTGGGATGGGTGGGCCGCGAGCTGGCCGTGCACGAGAAACAGGCGGCGGCGGCCATTGGCCAGCCGATGCTGATGCATGCCTGGCAGCGGGGTTTCGCCCGCCACGGCGTGGACGTGGCGCAGCTTCTGCTCACCCGCGACGATTTGCGCAACCGCCGCCGCTACCTGAACGCCAGCAACACCAGCGAGACCCTGTTCTCGGCCGGCATCGTGCCGGTGGTGAACGAGAACGACACCGTGGTGGTGCGCGAGATCAAGTTTGGCGACAACGACAACCTGGGGGCGCTGGCGGCGCTCTTGATGGACGCCGATCTGCTGGTGATGATGACCGACGTGGACGGGCTGTATTCGGCCAATCCGGCGCGGGATGTCGATGCCAGGCGCATCGGGCTGGTGGAGGCGGTGACGCCGGAGCTGATGGCGGCGGCGGGCGGCGCCGGCAGCAGCTTCGGCACCGGCGGCATGGCCAGCAAGCTCAAGGCGGCGCGCATCGCCACGCGCGGCGGCGTGGCGGCGGCCATCGTGGACGGTCGCCGGGCGGGCGCGCTGGCGGCCTTGCTGGAGGGCGAGGACGTGGGCACGCTCTTCCCCTGCGGGGCGGACAGGCAATCCCGCCGGCGGCACTGGATCGCCGAGGTGCTGCCAGTCAGCGGCCGCATCATCATTGATGACGGCGCGCGCGAGGCTATCCTCGGGCGCGGCGCGAGCCTCTTGCCGGTGGGCGTGGTGGCCGTGGAGGGCATGTTCGACAAGGGCGAGTGCGTGGAGATCGTCGGCGGCGACGGCGAGGTGATCGGCCGGGGCCTGTCCAACTACGACGCCGAGGAAATGCGGCGCATCGTGGGCGTGCCCAGCGACCGCATCGAAGAGGTGCTGGGATTCCGCGATTTCTCCTCCGTGATCCACCGCGACAATCTGGTGCTGACCGGTTGATGGCGCTTGCGGGGGGGACGGCGGGAGGCGACGGCCCTGCCGGCGAAGGAACGAGAACGACAGGAGCGGGAGCATGGGAACGAACGCGAAGGCCATGATGGAAACGCTGGGCCGGCAGGCGCGGGAGGCCAGCGTGGGCATGCGCATGGCCGATACGCGCTGCAAGAACGATGCGCTGCGGCGCGCGGCGGCGGTGCTGCGCCGCGAGCGGGCCGAGATTCTGGCCGCCAACGAGATGGACGTGCGCGCCGGCCGCGATCAGGGGCTGGACGCGGCGCTTCTGGATCGGCTGCTCTTGAATGACGACCGCATCGAGGCGATGGCCGAGGGGCTGGAGCAGATCGCGGCGCTGCCGGATCCGGTGGGCGAGATCGAGCATCTGACCTCGCGTCCGTCCGGCATCCAGGTGGGGCGGATGCGCGTGCCCTTGGGCGTCATCGGCATGATTTACGAATCCCGCCCGAACGTGACGGCGGACGCCGCCGGCCTGTGCCTGAAGTCCGGCAACGCGGTGATCCTGCGCGGCGGCTCGGAGGCCATCCATTCCAACCGCGTCATCGCCGGCTGCATGCGCCGGGCCGTGCTCGAGGCAGGCTTGCCGCAGGATGCGGTGCAGTTGGTGGATTCCACCGACCGGGCGCTGGTCGGCGAGCTGATTCGGGCCGAGGATTATGTGGACGTCATCATCCCGCGCGGCGGGCGGGGGCTCATCGAGCGCATCGCCGCCGAGGCGCGGGTGCCGGTCATCAAGCATCTGGACGGGGTCTGCCACGTCTATGTGGACGCGGCGGCCGACCTGGACATGGCGCTGAACATCGCGGTGAACGCCAAGACCCAGCGCCCCGGCGTCTGCAACGCGATGGAGACGCTGCTGGTGCACGCGGACGTGGCGGCGGCGTTCCTGCCGCGCGTGGTGGCGGCGCTCATCGAGCGCGGCGTGGAGGTGCGCGGCTGCGAGCGCACGCGGAAGCTGGCCGAGGGCGTGGTTCCGGCCACGGACGCCGACTGGGATGCCGAGTATCTGGCGCTGATCCTGGCCGTGAAGGTGGTGGACAGCCTGGAGGCGGCGATGGCGCACATCGCCCGGCACGGCTCGGGACATACCGAGAGCATCGTCACCGAGGACTACGCGGCGGGGCAGACCTTTCTCCGCGAGGTGGATTCCTCGTCGGTGATGTGGAATGCCAGCACCCGCTTTGCCGACGGCTACGAGTATGGCCTCGGGGCCGAGATCGGCATCTCCACGAACCGCCTGCATGTGCGCGGCCCGGTGGGCCTGGAGGGGCTGACCACCCAGAAGTGGCTCGTGCTCGGCCGCGGCGAGGTGCGGGAATGACGTTTGCATGGCAAAAAGCCCGTCCTTGGGCTTTTTGCCGAACGGCAAACGAAAGCGAAGCTTCCGTTTGCCTCACAAATCCGTCGCATGCGGG
>JALVTX010000171.1 GCA_027035825.1 Mariprofundaceae bacterium | reverse complement strand
CCAGCTCCAGCAGCTCCTCGTCGTCCACCATGTCGCACTTGTTCAGGAACACCACGATGTACGGCACGTTCACCTGCTTCGCCAGCAGCACGTGCTCGCGCGTCTGCGGCATCGGGCCGTCGGCCGCGCTCACCACCAGAATCGCGCCGTCCATCTGCGCCGCGCCCGTGATCATGTTCTTCACGTAGTCGGCATGGCCCGGGCAGTCCACGTGCGCGTAGTGACGGTTCTCCGTCTCGTACTCCACGTGCGCCGTCGCAATCGTGATGCCGCGCTCCCGCTCCTCCGGCGCGCCGTCAATGTCGCCGTAGTCCTTGAACTCCGCCTTGCCCTGCTCCGCCAGCACCTTCGTGATCGCCGCCGTCAGCGTCGTCTTGCCATGATCCACGTGACCAATCGTGCCAATGTTCACGTGGGGCTTGGTGCGCTCAAATTTCTCCTTCGACATCGTGCTTCTCCTTTCCTTGTCCTGTCCGTCAGCCCTTGACGCTGGCGATGACTTCCTTGGCCACGTTGGCCGGCACTTCCTCGTAGTGGTCGAACTGCATCGTGTAGTTGGCGCGGCCCTGGCTCAACGAGCGCAGCTGCGTGGCGTAGCCGAACATCTCGGCCAGCGGCACCTCGGCGTCCACCACCTTGGCGTTGCCGCGGTCGTTCATGCCCTGCACGCGGCCGCGACGGCGGTTCAAGTCACCCACGATGTCGCCCATGTATTCCTCGGGCGTCACCACCTCAACCTTCATGATGGGCTCCAGCAGCACCGGGTTGGCGTTGGCCGCGCCTTCCTTGAAGGCCATGGAGCCGGCGATCTTGAACGCCATCTCCGAGGAGTCCACGTCGTGGTAGGAGCCGTCGTAGAGCGTGGCGCGCACGTCCACCACCGGGTAGCCGGCCAGCACGCCGTTCTCCATCGCCTCCTGGATGCCCTTGTCCACGGCCGGGATGTACTCGCGCGGCACCACGCCGCCGACGATCTTGTCCACGAACTCGTAGCCCGAGCCCGGCTCCAGCGGCTCCAGCTCGATCCAGACATGGCCGTACTGGCCGCGACCGCCGGACTGGCGAACGAACTTGCCCTCGGCCTTGACCGGCTTGCGAATCGTCTCGCGGTAGGCCACCTGCGGCTTGCCGACATTGGCCTCCACCTTGAACTCGCGCTTCATGCGATCAACGATGATCTCCAGGTGCAGCTCGCCCATGCCGGAGATGATGGTCTGGCCCGTCTCCTCGTCCGTGTGCACGCGGAAGGACGGATCCTCGGCCGCCAGCTTGGACAGCGCCACGCCCATCTTCTCCTGGTCGGCCTTGGTCTTCGGCTCGATGGCCACGGAAATCACCGGGTCGGGAAACTCCATGCGCTCCAGCACGATGGGGTTGTTCTCGTCGCAGAGCGTGTCGCCCGTGGTGGTCAGCTTCAGGCCCACGGCGGCGCCGATGTCGCCGGCGCGCACTTCCTTGATTTCCTTGCGCTCGTTGGCGTGCATCTGCAACAGGCGGCCGACGCGCTCCTTCTTGCCCTTGACCGAGTTCAGCACGTAGGAGCCGGACTCCAGCACGCCGGAATAGACGCGGAAGTAGGTCAGCGAGCCCACGAACGGATCGCTCATCACCTTGAAGGCCAGCGCCGCGAACGGCTCGTCGTCCGAACTCTTGCGCTCCACCTCGCCCTCGACGCCCTCGACATGGCCCTTGATGGCCGGCACGTCCAGCGGCGACGGCAGGTAGTCCACCACCGCGTCCAGCAGCGTCTGCACGCCCTTGTTCTTGAAGGCGGTGCCGCACAGCACCGGGATGATCTCGATGTCGATCACGCCCTGGCGGATCGCGGCCTTCAGCTCGTCCTCGCTGATTTCCTCGCCCTCGAGATACTTCTCCATCAGCGAGTCATCGATCATGGACACGGCCTCGATCAGCTTCTCGCGATACTCCTCGGCCTGATCCTGCAAGTCCTCGGGGATGTCCATGACATCGTACATCGCGCCCATGGCCTCGTCCTTCCAGACGATGGCCTTCATCCGCACCAGGTCCACGACGCCCTTGAACGTGTCCTCGGCGCCGATGGGCAGGTTCAGCGGCACGGCGTTGTGGCCCAGGCGCTCGGCGATCTCGTCCACCACGCGGAAGAACTCCGCGCCGGTGCGATCCATCTTGTTCACGAAGGCGATGCGCGGCACGTGGTAGCGGTCGGCCTGGCGCCACACGGTCTCGGACTGGGGCTCCACGCCGCCCACGGCGCAGAACACGCCCACGGCGCCGTCCAGCACGCGCAGGCTGCGCTCCACCTCGATGGTGAAGTCCACGTGGCCCGGCGTGTCAATGATGTTGATCTGGTGATCGTTCCAGGAGCAGGTCGTGCAGGCGGACGTGATGGTGATGCCGCGCTCCTGCTCCTGCGCCATCCAGTCCATCGTGGCCGCGCCATCGTGCACTTCGCCGATTTTGTGCGAAACGCCGGTGTAATACAGAATGCGTTCGGTCGTCGTCGTCTTGCCGGCATCAATATGCGCCATGATGCCGATGTTGCGATAACGCTCCAGAGGAATCTTACGGGCCACGCACCTACTCCTTATTCAATCTCAAATCAAACTGTCAAAGAACAAACAAACGCCGCTTACCAGCGGTAATGCGCAAAGGCCTTGTTCGCCTCGGCCATGCGGTGGGTCTCGTCGCGCTTCTTGAACGCGCCGCCCCGCTCGTTCACGGCATCCACGATCTCGTTGCCCAGGCGCTCCATCATCGTGTGCTCGGAGCGCTTGCGCGCGAACTCCACCAGCCAGCGCACGGCTAGCGACTGCTTGCGCCGCTCGGAAACCTCGATCGGCACCTGGTAGGTGGCGCCGCCCACGCGGCGGGACTTCACCTCGACCAGCGGCTTCACCGCCTCCAGCGCTTGGTGCAGCGCCGCCAGCGGCTCGGTCTTGAGCTTCTCGGCGGCATAATCCATCGCGCCATAGACGATCTTCTCGGCGGTGGTCTTCTTGCCGTCCCACATCACCTTGTTGATGACAGAGGACACCAGACGGTCGCCGTAGCGGGCGTCCGGCGTGACGGGGCGGATCGGGGCGGGACCTTTACGCGGCATCGTGCAACTCCTTACTTCGGACGCTTGGCGCCGTACTTGGAACGGGCCTGCCTGCGGCCCTCGACGCCCGTCGTGTCCAGCACGCCGCGCAGGATGTGGTAGCGCACGCCCGGCAGATCCTTCACGCGGCCGCCGCGAATCAGCACCACCGAGTGCTCCTGCAACTTGTGCCCCTCGCCCGGGATGTAGGCGGTGACTTCCTGGCCGTTGGTCAGGCGCACGCGGGCCACCTTCCGAAGCGCCGAGTTCGGCTTCTTCGGCGTGGACGTATAGACGCGCGTGCACACGCCGCGGCGCTGCGGACATGCGTCCAGCGCGGGAACCTTGTTGATCTTCCGCTTGTCCTTGCGGCCCTTGCGGATCAACTGATTAATCGTCGGCATCAACCACCTCAATCCAGTCTTTCGAAGTCATCCCGCCCGCCAAGCCGGCGGCGAAGGGTCGCGAACCATAGTGACGCCCCCGGGGGATGTCAACCGCCATCGCATCCCCCGTTCCGCGCCGTTTCCCCGCGGCGTTTTCGCGCCCGGAAATGCAGGCCGGAACAGGCGCGCGACACGGCCCGCGCGCCGGCCGGGTTGTTCAGGAGTTCCTTACGATTCCAGCGCCTGCAAGAGCTGCTCGCAGGCCTTCTTGGCGTCGGAGAACAGCATCATCGTCTTGTCCATGTAGAACAGGTCGTTGTCCAGCCCCGCGTAGCCCGGAGAGAGCGAGCGCTTGATGAACACCACGTGCCGCGCCTTGGCCACGTCCAGCACCGGCATGCCGTAGATGGGGCTGTTCGGGTCGTTCTTGGCGGCCGGGTTGGTCACGTCGTTGGCCCCGATGACCAGCGCCACGTCGGTGTCCGCGAATTCGGGATTGATCTCGTCCATCTCGAACACCATGTCGTAGGGCACGTCGGCCTCGGCCAGCAGCACGTTCATGTGCCCCGGCATGCGCCCGGCCACCGGATGAATGGCAAAGCGCACGCGCACCCCCTGGCGAACCAGCGCGTCCACCACCTCCTTGAGCGCATGCTGGGCGCGCGCCACCGCCAGGCCATAGCCCGGCACGATGATCACGCTCTCGGCGTTCTTCAGCAGGAAGGCCGCGTCTTCGGCGCTGCCGGCCTTCACCGGCCGCTCCTCGCGCTCGCCGCCGCCCGCGGCCTGCGCCGAGGCGCCGCCGAAGCCGCCCAGCAGCACGTTGATGAGCGAGCGGTTCATCGCCTTGCACATGATGTAGGAGAGAATCGCGCCGGAGGAGCCGACCAGCGCGCCGGCCACGATGAGCATGTTGTTGCCCAGCGTGAAGCCGATGCCGGCCGCCGCCCAACCGGAATAGGAGTTCAGCATGGACACCACCACCGGCATGTCCGCGCCGCCGATGGGCACGATGAGCAGCACGCCCAGCGCCAGCGCCACCGCCGTCATCAGCAGGAACGGCGGCCAGCCCTGGGTGACGCAGAAGGTCACGCCCGCGCCCAGCATCACCAGCCCCAGCAGGAGGTTCAGCCAGTGCTGGCCGGCGAACACCAGCGGCCGGCCGGACACCAGCCCCTGCAACTTGGCGAAGGCGACCACCGAGGCGGTGAACGTGATGGCCCCGATGAAGGTGCCGAGAAACATCTCGATGCGGCTGGCCAGGAACAACCCGCCGCCCGGCACGGCGATGCCGTAGGCCCCGGGGTTGTAGAGCGCCGCCGCCGCGATCAGCACCGCCGCCAGGCCCACCAGCGAGTGCATGGCCGCCACCAGCTGCGGCATGTGCGTCATCGGGATGTGCCGCGCAATCAGCGCCCCCGCGCCGCCGCCCACGGCCATCGCCGCCAGGATGGCGGCGTAGCCGTGCACGCCGGGCAGGCTCAGCGTCACCAGCACGGCAATGGCCATGCCGACCATGCCGAAGGCGTTGCCGCGGCGCGCGCTCTCCGGGTGCGACAGCCCCTTAAGCGCCAGGATGAACAGCACGGCCGCGCCCAGATAGGCCATGGCCACCATGTTTGCACTCATCGCTTGCCTCCGCGCCCGTCGCTTTTCACTTGCGCTTGCGGAACATGGCCAGCATGCGCTGGGTGACCAGGAATCCGCCAAAGATGTTGACCGCCACCAGCGCCACCGCCGCCAGCCCCAGGGCGCTGCCCAGGTTCAGCTCGGACGGGCCGGCGGCCAGGATGGCCCCGACGATGATGATGCCGGAAATCGCGTTGGTCACGCTCATCAGGGGCGTGTGCAGGGCCGGCGTCACGTTCCACACCACGTGGTAGCCGACGAACACCGCCAGCACGAAAACGGTGAAACTGAACACGAACGGGTCCACCGCCGCGCCGTGCGCGGCGTGCGCCGCATGCTGAGCCGCCTGTTGGGCCAGATCGGAAGCCATCCGGGGGGCCATCTCGGGATTCATGCCTTGCCTCCCTCAAGGAACTGCGGCTTGAGCATCTCGCCGTCCCGGCAGAGCAGCGCCGCTTCCAGGATTTCATCCTCGGCGGCGGCGTCCAGACCGCCGTCCTCGGTCATCATCAGTTCCAGGAAATTGTAGAGATTGCGCGCATAGAGCTGGCTGGCGTCCGCCGCCATCCGCGCCGGCAGGTTCTCCGGCCCCGCGATGACCACGCCATGATGCTCCACCACCTCGCCCGCGCGCGTGAGCTTGCAGTTGCCGCCGCTGGCCGCCGCCAGGTCCACGATGACGGAGCCGGGCCGCATCCGCTCGACCGTCTCCGGCTTCACCAGCTCGGGCGCGGGCCGGCCCGGAATCTGCGCCGTGGTGATGATGATGTCCGCCTGCGCGGCGCGCTCGGCCACCAGCGCATCCAGCCGCGCCCTCTCCTCGTCGGTGAGTTCGCGGGCGTAGCCGCGCTCGTCCTCGGCGTCCACGCCCTCGAGCTGGATGAACTTCGCGCCCAGGCTCTCCACCTGCTCGCGCGTGGCGGCGCGCACGTCAAAGGCCTCCACCATCGCGCCCAGCCGCCGGGCCGTGGCGATGGCCTGGAGCCCCGCCACGCCCGCGCCCATCACCAGCACCTTCGCCGGCTGCACGGTGCCGGCCGCGGTCATCAGCATCGGGAAGAATCGCCTGTAGTGCTCGGCCGCCACCAGCACGGCCTTGTAGCCGGCGATGTTGGCCTGGCTGGAGAGCACGTCCATGCTCTGGGCGCGCGAGATGCGCGGAATCAGCTCCAGCGCGAAGCAGGCGAGGCCATGCGCGGCATAATCGGCCAGCAGGGGATTGGAAAACGGCGAGAACAGGCCCACCACCACCGCGCCCTTCGGCGCGAGCTTCAGCTCCTTCGCATCCGGCGCATGCACCTTCAACGCCACCTGCGCACCCTTCCAGACGTCCCTGGCCCTGGCGGCCAGGCTCGCGCCCGCGGCCTCGTAGTCGGCGTCGGCGATCAGCGCCCCCGCGCCGGCCCCGGCCTGCACCCGCACCTCAAAGCCGCGCGCGACCAGTTTCTTGACCGTTTCGGGAGTCGCGGCGACACGCGCTTCGCCCTTCTGCGTCTCGGCGGGCACAACAATCAGCATGTCTTCCCTCCTGCGAGGCGACCCCTGCGGGCGCGAAAGTCCGGCGCGGGAGTGTAAAGCCGCCCCGCCGATTTACAACCCACGCGGCCCACAACCCACGCGGCCCACAACCCGCGCAACCACAACCCGCCTACAGCGTCACGTCCACGAGCCGGAGCGCCCCCGCATCCACGTCAGCCGGCGGCAGCGGCGCCAGCTCCGAAGCCGGAACCCAGGCATGGGCGTAGCGAAACAGCTCGTCGTCCAGCGCCTCGCCATCGGCCATCAGGATGTCCAAATCCAGCGTGCGCGGCCGCCACGAGCCGCGCGAACGGTCGCGCCCGTGTGCATCCTCCAGCCGCTTCAGCCACGCGGCCAGCGCCTTCGCGTCCATGTCCGTTTCCAGCAGGCAGCAGGCGTTGAGGAAATCCGCCGCGTCCTCCATGCCCACCGCCGGCGAGCGATACACGCGCGAGAAGCGCGCACCGGGAAACCGGGCCCGAATCTCCCCGGCCGCCGCGCGCAGGTGGCGTTCCGGCTCGATGTTCGAGCCCATGCCAATCAGATAGACGCTCACTGCTCGCGCCCACGCTCGATGACCACCGCCACGTTCTCGCTGCCGCGCACCGCGCCCGGCTTGGACAGCTTCAGGCGCAGCCACGGCGCGCCGAACTCCTCGATGACGATGCGCGCGCAGGCCTCGGCCAGCGCCTCGATGAGGCCGAAGCTGGATTCCTCGATGAAGGCGATGAGCCGCTTGGCCACGGCCTTGTAGTCC